>NZ_JAUSXN010000001.1:6300000-6404843 GCF_030816015.1 Pedobacter sp. W3I1 | reverse complement strand
CGGCTCAAATATCTATTTTTGAATGCGTATTTCCACATATAGCTCGAAAAAAATAAAATGATACTGGTAACCGGAGGAACTGGATTTTTAGGATCTGAATTAATTAAGCAGTTAACCGATAGGGGTATAGCTGTTCGGGCCTTGAGGCGGGAGAAATCTAAAATCCCTTCACAAATCCAGAATATCCCACTCATTGAATGGTTTGAGGCTGATATTAATGAGCCTTCTGCATTGGAAGATGCCTTTATCGGGATTACCAAAGTTTACCATTGCGCAGCTTTTGTGTCCTTCAACCCAAAAGATAAAAAGCAACTTTTTCATGTAAACATAGATGGAACCTCGAACATTGTAAATCTTTGTGCCGAAAATAATTGTCGTTTATTGCATGTAAGCTCAGTTGCTGCGTTAGGAAATGCTAAAAAGGGCAATAAAATTACTGAAAAAGACTTTTGGGAATATGATGCCAGAGCACACGCCTATGGTTTATCGAAATATGAGGGTGAGATGGAGGTTTGGCGGGGCATTACTGAAGGTTTAAACGCCATCATTGTCAACCCATCGGTAATTATTGGTAAAAATGCAGGTTTTGAGGGGAGCGGAGCAATTTTTAAACTGGTAAAAGATGGTTTTCCATTTTATACAGATGGTGCTTCGGGTTTTGTTGATGTGGAAGATGTGGCCAAAGCGATGATTCGGTTAATGGATACCGAAGTTTCGGGAGAGCGGTATATCATTTCTGCCGATGATTATCATTATAAAGATCTGTTCAGTGAAATTGCGCTGGGTTTTGGTGTTAAAGCACCAACAAAAGAAGCAAAACCGTGGATGCTAGGAATAGCCTGGAGGGCCTTAAAATTTGCATCCATATTTACGGGTAAACAGCCCTCCATCACTAAAGATGCTGCAAAAAGCAGCTTAACCTTAAGTTATTACAATAACAATAAAGTAAAAAAGGCAACAGGCATTACCTTTAAGCCAGTTGCCGACAGCATAAAAGAAATTACCCAACATTTAAAATAATGCCCAAACAGAAAGCCTATTACATCATCGATTTTGATAGTACCTTTACACAGGTAGAAGCACTTGATGAACTTGCCCGAATTTCGCTAAAGAGCCACCCAGATAAAGAGGCGATTTTCCAAAAAATTGAAGATTACACCAATTTTGCCATGGAAGGAAAACTTTCCTTCTCCGAAAGTTTAGCACAACGTGTTAAGCTTCTGGAAGCAAATGAAGATCATTTAAAACAACTCATAAAACATTTAAAAAAGAAAGTATCTACTTCTTTTTCGCGTAATGCAGAGTTTTTTAAGAAGCATGCCGATGAGGTGCTGATTGTTTCAGGCGGGTTTAAGGAATTTATTACCCCAGTAGTGAGCCAGTACCACATTAAAAAGGAAAATATTTATGCCAATACCTTTGTAACCACTGGCGATGGTAAAATTATAGATTACGATCATACCAATCCCTTAAGTGAAGAAGGTGGTAAAGTAAAATTACTTCAGCATTTAAAACTCGAAGGCGAGTTATTTGGCATAGGTGACGGTTATTCTGATTTCCAATTACGCGAAAGTGGTATCATCAATAAATTTTTTGCATTTACAGAGAATATTGCCCGTGAAAGCATTGTTTCGAAAGCAGACCATGTAACACCAAGTTTCGATGAGTTTTTGTACGTAAACGATCTGCCACGTGCCATTTCTTATCCTAAAAATAGAATCCTTTGCCTGGTAATTGGTGAGGTTGACCCCTTAACGATTTCTATCCTTAAAAATGATGGTTTATCGATCAGACATAAAACTTCTTTTGAAGATAAATACGTAAAAGATGTGGGAATTATCCTTTTAGCTGACGGCGAAAAAATAAGCAAGGAACAGTTAAAGAATGCAGCTAAGCTAAAAACTATTGGATATTTAGGTAATGCAAAAAATAAAATAGACCTTAGTTTATGTACTAAACAAGGCATTGTTGTTTTTGATGACCCGAAAAATAATCCACGTAATATCGATTTTATCCCGAAACGGGTTGCCGATTTTATGAACACCGGGGCAACTTATTTAAGTAGTAATTTTCCAAATTTGCAATTGCCAAAAATTGAGAAATCGCACCGCTTAATTCACATTCACAAAAACGTTCCGGGTATTATGGCAAAAATCAATACTGTTTTTGCTAAACACGATATCAATATTGTGAGCCAGTTTTTAATGACCAATCCTGATATTGGCTATGCCATTACCGATATCAATGCACAGTATGATAAACAGTTGTTTAAATCACTTAAAAAGATCGAGCACACGATAAAGTTTAGGGTGCTGTACTGATAAAACACAGTGCGGATCAGCTTTGACAACTTTACTAATAAAGTAGAAAGGAAGTTGTCAAAGCTATTTTAAAAGAATGCTGTTTTTTTGGTATATTGGTTTATGCGACATTCTTATGGCAAAGACCGAACATTACTATACTAAATTTGAACAAGGAAAATTCTATCATATTTATAACCGATCTATAGATAGGCAACCACTTTTTAAATCAGATGCTAATTATAGATTTTTCCTAAAAAAATTCGATCTGTACCTTTCCAATGTTTTAGACGTATATGCATATTGTTTATTAGGGAATCATTTTCATCTGCTAATCCGGGTTAAAGAAAGTTTAAAGGCTAATGACCCAATTAGTGAATTTTCAGTGCATGATATTGTAAGCAAGCAATTCAGAATATTTTTTCAATCCTATGCGCTAGCATTTAATATTCAGCATAAAAGAATTGGCACATTGTTTCAGACACCATTCAAACGTGCCGAGATAAATGATGAATTCTATTTAAGCGGACTCATTTATTATATTCATGCAAACCCCCAGAAACACAAACTCATAGCAGATTTTAGAGATTGGAAATGGAGTTCTTACAATCGGATTTTACTGGATACTGATACCAAACTAAAAAAGCAAGAAGTATTAGATTGGTTTGGTGGAAAAGCAGGGTATCTAAAATTTCACTCTGACATTCAGGATAGTATCATGTTTGATGAGCTTTGACAACCTTACAGGCCGCTTGTTGAGAAGGTTGTCAAAGCTACCTCAAAAATTGATGCCGCTTTAATAACAAATGTTTGGGTGCGCCTATCGTTTGTGACCGATAAATCCCCGTATGGCCTGAAAACAGATAAGCAGTAATGCAGGCTATGGCAATATAAATTCCAGATGATGTGCCAAATAACTCTACGCCCATAAATATACAAGCCAAAGGTGTATTCGCTGCCCCTGCAAAAACAGCCACAAAGCCCATTCCTGCCAGCAGGCCAAGAGGTAAGGGAATAAAGAAACTCAAAAAGCTACCTAGTGTAGCGCCAATAAAGAAAAGTGGGGTAACCTCACCTCCCTTAAACCCCGTACTCAAGGTAAATGCAGTCAAAAATAATTTGATGGCAAATGTATAATAAGCTTCTTGTTGTGTAAATGCTTCTGAAATAACCGGAATACCTAAACCGATGTATCGTGTATTCCCGATCAGGTAAATAGTGCCGATTAAAACTATTCCACCAATAAATGGCCGTAATGGTGGATATTTAATTTTGCTGAAAAGATTTGATAAACCATGGTTTAAGGCCGAGAAAGATCTTGCAACAAGTCCAAATAATATTCCTGCACCTAATGATAACAATAAATTGATCGAATTCATTTCCGGTATTAGGGATATGGAATAATGGGTATGACCAACACCCCAAGCCTTGCAGATATAATCGGCAATAATTGCAGTAATAAATGAAGGAAGAATGGAACTATAGGTTAAACTTCCGATAACAAAAACCTCTAATCCAAATACTGCCCCCGCCAATGGTGTTCCGAAAACAGACGCAAAACCAGCGCTAATTCCGCAAATGAGGATTACTTTTCTATCTCTGGCTTTAAGTTTAAACAGTTTAGTGAATTGGTCGGCGAAAGCGCCTCCAATTTGAACCGCCGTACCTTCTCTTCCGGCCGATCCGCCAAATAAATGGGTAATAATAGTGCCTGCAAAAATGAGTGGTGCCATAACCAATGGAATCACATTTTTAGGCGATTGCAATTCCTCAATTAAGAGGTTGTTGCCCTTTACAACGGCTGCACCCCAGTAATGGTAAGCCAGGCCAATGAGTATACCCGCGATTGGTAAAAAGGCAATAATCCAAAGGTGTTGCTCTCGGTAATGGGTTGCCCAGTTTAAAGTTTCTAAAAACAGGGCAGAGGCCGAGCCAATAATCCCACCCAATATAGCAGAGATAAACAGCCATTTTAAAGTGCTGATTAAAAGTAATCCGAAGTCGAGTTTAATAAAGTGTTTGATCGACAGAAGAAAACCTTCTGTTAGTTTTTTAACAGGCATTTGAATTCAATTTTAAATAAAAATCGTAGGAGTCATCAGCCTGTTTGGGCGGTTTTGGCGGTACTCCATCGCCATCGTTCCAAATGTATAAAATTTAGTTATTTGTTGCAAAATCTTTATCACCTTTGTGCAGCTAACTTTAAACCATGGATTTCACACCCGAAATAAAAGACAAACTACATCAGCTACAGGAAAAGTATACGGCAATGGGGCAAGATATGGCATCGTACCTGGACGGACTTTTATATGCAGATTTTTTAACCTATTGGGACTACATCCATTTGGATACTTTGCTGAGCTTGCAGAATCCTAAAACGCCGATTCCTGATGAAGAGATTTTCATCATGTACCACCAAATTACCGAACTTTATTTTAAGCTTGCACTGCACGAATGCAGGCAGATTGCGGAGCATGAAGATCTAACTGCCGACTTTTTTACTGCACGAGTAAAACGCATCAATGCTTATTTCAACGCCTTAACTACTTCTTTTGAGGTAATGGTTGATGGTATGGAGAAAGAACAGTTCCTGAAATTCCGGATGTCGTTATTGCCTGCCAGTGGATTCCAATCGGGCCAGTACCGGATGATTGAGATCTGTGCTACGGATTTTATCCGGTTAGTAGACAAATCCAAACGCGTAGAATTAAGCACTGCAACAATAGAAGAACAATTCGAATTTATTTACTGGAAATTCGGTGCAACCGAACTGGCTTCCGGTAAGCAAACTTTAACCTTAAAGCAATTTATTAAAAAGTATGCGGCTCAGTTTCTACAACTGGCAAAAGACCGTACTTTAACCAATTTCTCAGCTTTATACCATCAATTACAAGCCAATGGAGCAGATGTTTCTGCACTTGCAGAAGAATTACGTAAGCTGGATTTGTATGTAAATGTGGAATGGCCTTTATCGCATTACAAATCGGCCGTGCGTTATTTAGAGAAAGATCCCGTTGATATTGCTGCAACAGGTGGAACCAACTGGCAAAAGTATCTGCCTCCGCGTTTTCAGAAAAGAATCTTTTATCCTTTCTTATGGACCGACGAGCAAATGGAAGAATGGGGTAAAGGCTGGGTGCTTAGTGTACTTAAAACACTCAAAAACAAAGATTAATATTATAAAAAGCTATTAAAAAAGGCTGTTTTTTCTTAATTTGCGCGAAATAATTAATGACAGAATGAGTGAATTATTGAATTAGAGAATGAGCGGGTAAACACTCAATCATTCGATCATTCACTCATTCAAAATTCAAATACAATGACCGAGACATTAGATATAAAAATCACTAAAGCAAACGAAACACGTTTGACTGTTACTGATTTTTCGCAATTACCGTTCGGTAAGGTTTTTACCGATCACATGTTTACTGCCGATTACGAAGATGGCGAATGGAAAAATTTACAGATTCTTCCTTATGGTCCAATTCCGATGAGCCCGGCAATTTCTGCGCTTCATTACGGACAGGCAATTTTCGAAGGGTTAAAGGCTTATCGCCAACCAGATGGAAGGATTAGTGTGTTCCGTGCTGATAAAAACTTCGAACGTTTTAACAAATCAGCCGCCAGAATGTCGATGCCGGGTATTCCAGAAGAAATTTTTATGCAAGGTTTAGCCGCACTGATCAATGTTGATGAGAAGTGGGTGCCTGATCAAGAAGATTATGCTTTATATATCCGCCCGGTAATGTTCGCAATGGATCCTTATTTGGGCGTTAAGGCATCTGATACCTATAAATTTGCTTTGTTAACCACTCCGACTGGTCCATATTACAGTAGTGCATTAAAGGTTAAAATTGAAACTGAATTTACGCGTGCAGATGAAGGTGGTGTGGGCTTTGCCAAAACTGCTGGAAATTATGCACGTTCGTTATATCCTTTCGAACAAGCTAAAAAAGAAGGTTATGATCAATTGATCTGGACAGATTCAGTAACCCATGAGTTTATTGAAGAAGCTGGAACAGCCAACTTGCTTTTTGTCATTAATGGTAAACTGGTTACGCCATCAGTACGCAGTACCGTTTTAGATGGTGTAACGCGTGATACCATTATTAAACTGGCTAAAGATGCCGGAATAGAAGTTGAAGAACGCAGGGTTTCTGTTAAAGAAGTAATTGAAGGAATCGAAAAAGGAAGCTTAACCGAAGCTTTTGCCGCAGGAACTGCTGCTACAGTAACGCATGTAGGCGAAATGGGCTATAACGGTCAGATCTATAAATTGACCGACCCATCAACCAGACATATTTCTAATGGTATTGCTAAAAAACTGAACGATATCCGTTACGGTTTAGCACCTGATGAATTTGGTTGGAACTGGGTTTTATAATTCCGAAGAGTCATATAAATAATAAACCCCGATGCAGAATATGCATTGGGGTTTATTATTTATAGTATCGTCATGCTGAATTTATTTCAGCATCTTTCTTTGCCGCCATTAAGACCCTAAAATAAATTCAGGGTGACCAATATTGCCATATTCAATTCTGGGAATTATTTATCCAAAATCACCACGCCTTTAGCTTCGAATGCCAGTTCCTTTTTAGGATCGGTAATTTTGGCTACTTCTTCAGGAGATTTTTTCGCGTCTTCGGCATAGTGACGTAAAGTTTCAACGGAGATGGTTTGTTTCTTTGCTAAGCCATCTAAAACTACTTTTTTGCCAACAATATCCATCGGCATAAAGAAAGCATAATCTTTAAAAGTTACCCGCATTGGATCACCATTAGGCATTTCTAATGTCATCCAGCATCCCTTTTTCTTACATACATCAACCACCTTACCTTCGATTTTCATATCGACAGTTTTTTTATCCCCCATAGCAACCTCCATCTTTGCAGCTGGTTTTACATCGCCTGGTTTAACTTCTTCTCCAAATTTCTGACCAGTATATGCGGTTTGAGCAAATGAAAGTGCCGTAAATAGACAAAAACCCAAGCTTAGAATGATTTTTTTCATGATTTTATAATTATCCGGTTATGATCTAATCAAAGTTATTTAAAATTTTTCTAAATCGTGAAACAAAAAAGCCTCGTTAACATCCGTTAACGAGGAAAATCATCCCTATAATCGTGTAGATCACATTCTATGATATACAGCTGATTTTTTATAGGCAAACCAGAATCCAAAACTTTAATCTTTGTTTTGGTTATGATTAATGTTCTTGTATTCAGTGAGTTATTTTTTTTATGATAATTTTGTTAGTAATCAATGATGTTGTAGAAATGTAGAATATTATCTTCTTTGTGTGGAATGTTGTTGAATTATTTCCCCACTCTTATTTTATCCAAAAACAAGACTGAACACTTCTTCTATTTTACTTACTGCTTTAATCTCAAGATTGTATTTTTCTAAAGCAATGCCTTTTAAATTGTATTTAGAGATGTAAATGGTTTCGAAACCCAATTTATCTGCTTCAGCAATGCGATGTTCGATTCTGTTTACTGCTCTTATTTCTCCTGACAGACCTACCTCTGCAGCGAAACAATTTTTTGAAGACACAGCGATATCCTGATGCGATGATATAATGGCAATTAATACAGCCAGGTCAATGGCCGGATCTTCCACTCTAATTCCGCCGGCGATATTTAAGAAAACATCTTGTGTACTTAACCTAAAGCCACAGCGTTTTTCTAAAACAGCTAAGAGCATATTCATTCTTTTAGTATCAAAGCCTGTTGCAGAGCGTTGAGGGGTTCCATATGCTGCCGAACTCACCAAAGCCTGCGTTTCAATCAACATTGGTCTGGCGCCTTCTAAGGTTGCGGCTATGGCGATTCCGCTCAGCTCTTCGTCGCGTTGTGACAACAAAATCTCCGAAGGATTGGAAACTTCTCTTAAACCACTGCCTTGCATTTCGTAGATACCCAATTCTGCTGCCGCACCAAATCGGTTTTTGATAGATCTTAGAATGCGATAAACGTGATGCCTGTCGCCTTCAAATTGCAAAACCGTGTCAACCATATGTTCTAGTATTTTAGGCCCTGCAATGGCGCCATCTTTAGTGATGTGGCCAATAAGGAAAACAGGTACACCGGTTTCTTTTGCAAAACGCAATAGTTCGGACGTACATTCCCTTACCTGCGACACGCTGCCCGGGGTAGAATCGATATGAGCGGAGTGCAAAGTCTGGATAGAATCTACCACTAAGATTTCGGGCTCCAGAATTTCGATCTGTTTAAATATATTCTGTGTAGAAGTTTCTGTTAAAATGTAACAGTTGGATGATGGAGTTTCCTGAATCCTTTCTGCCCGCATTTTAATCTGCTGTTCGCTTTCTTCGCCAGAGATATAGAGGAGTTTTTTGCCCTTTAAATTTAAGGCCAATTGCAGCATCAGGGTCGATTTTCCAATACCGGGTTCACCACCGATGAGCACCAGCGATCCTTCTACCAATCCACCACCTAATACGCGGTCTAATTCTTTATCGCCGGTTAATATTCTGCGTTCTGTTGATGATTGTATTTCATCAACCTTGCTGGGTTTGCTTACTTTACGGCTAGCGCCATCACTTTTCCAGGTTGGAACAGAAGCAGAGCTTTTTTCTACAATTTCTTCTACAAAGGTATTCCATTGGTTACATGATGGGCATTTACCCAACCATTTTGCCGATTCGTAGCCACAGCTCTGACAGAAAAATGCACTTTTTGATTTTGCCAATTGATTAAAATTTTAGATTACGAATTTAACCTTTCAGGATTGAAAGTGTTTTTATTTTTTTGAACAATTAATCGTTTGCCGACTCGCGTTTTGTGCTAAACCCCGCAGGCTCTTAAAACTTACGCAGGCTGAAATTGCTTAGGTGGACGATTCGGTTCTAAACCCGACAGACGTGGCAGCCCCCCGATTCTTTATCGGGGCTAGAACAAATGGCGGGACTGCTGTAACCCAATAGCTTCTGTATTTGCTTTTCTAATAAAAGAGATGATTTTTAGACAATACAATTATTGTTTTTTGGAAAGCAGGTTGCTGTGTATTTCGGTTCCGAAAGCCCTGCCATTCGCTTTAATCTTTTTGAGGTCCTGTCATATATTAAGAGTTGCTACAAGCAAAAAGTATTTTCGCTGCTGTCAGGTTTAAATTACTTAGGTTAATCTTCCTTTTTTTTAAACAAAAAAGCCCGGATTTAAAAAATCCAGGCTTTCTGTTAAATGTGTTTTGAGTTATAATTTAATCTCTTCATCTTTTGCGGAGATGAAGTGAAACTCAGTTAAGTGATACGATGACTGCGCTTTAACTTTAATCCATTGGCCGTATTTAAAGAACCAGCGGCGTTGAAGATTGAAAATGCCTTTTGTAATATAAGCTTCGATATATGGGTGTACGCAAAGTGTTACACCTTTTTCATTTTGCTCTCTTAAAATATAATTAAGGTTGTTCTCAATATCATCCATTAAAACGATACTCGCTTTAATTTCTCCTGTCCCATCGCAGGCCGGGCATTTTTCTACCGTAACAATATTCATTTCCGGACGAACACGTTGTCTGGTAATTTGTACCAAACCAAATTTGCTTGGAGGCAAAATAGTGTGTTTGGCTCTATCCAATAACATCAGCTCACGCAAATAATCGAATAGCATTTTACGGTTTGTTGGTTTGTGCATATCGATAAAATCGATTACCACAATACCGCCCATATCGCGCAAGCGCAATTGACGGGCAATTTCTTTAGCCGCCTCTTTGTTTACCTGTAAAGCATTCTCTTCTTGATTTTCTTTACTGGCAGTACGGTTTCCACTGTTCACGTCTATCACGTGGAGTGCTTCAGTGTGCTCTACAACAAGGTAAGCACCACCTGGTAAGTTTACTGTTTTTCCGAAAGCATTTTTAATCTGCTTTTCTACACCGAAATGATCGAAGATAGGTTCTTTCTGTTTGTACAGTTTAACGATTTTTTCCATTTCAGGAGAAATATCGTGAACATAAGAACGGATGTCATCGTACAGCTCTGGTGTACTTACGTAAACGTTTGTAAAATCAGGGTTCAGAATATCACGGATTAACGTTGATGATCTGTCCATTTCTCCCCAAACTCTTTTTGAAGGTTCGGTAGATGGCATTTTTTTAATGAAGTTTTCCCATTTAGCAATTAAATCTAAAAGATCCTTTTGCATTTCGGCAACCCCCCTGCCTTCAGAAACGGTTCTGATAATAACCCCAAAATTTTGAGGTTTAATACTTTCGATAATCTTTTTTAAACGATTACGCTCGGTATTACTTTTAATTTTTTTTGATACAGATATGGTATTGGAGAATGGCACCAGTACCACATACCTGCCGGCAATCGAAATGTCGGAACTTAAACGTGGCCCTTTTGTAGAAATTGGCTCTTTGGCAATTTGTACAGGTAGGAGCATGTTTTTACTGAGCACATCAGAAATTTTGCCTGCCTTATTAATATCGGCTTCTAGCTTTAAATTATCTAATAATGTGCCTGTAACCGAGCCATTACGCTTGATCTTCGTTAGCTTAATTAAAGATTGCACCTGAGGGCCTAAATCAAAGTAATGCAAAAAAGCATCTTTTTCATAACCAACATCCACGAAAGCAGCATTCAGACCAGGCATAATTTTTTTAATGCGGCCTAAATAAATATCGCCTACAGCGTAGTTAATATTGATTTGTTCTTTGTGAAGCTCAACAAGTTGTTTGTCTTCAATCAACGCTATGGTAACTCCGGCAGGAGTCGAATTGATAATTAATTCTTTTACCAACAGCTACAGATTTAAGGCTTTCGCCTATTAACAAATGGATAGTAAATAAAAACAGTGATGTAGCCAAGAATATATACAATAAAAAAATCATATAAATTGTTTAAACCTCATAGTGTTTACTATGAGGTTTAACTGGCTTTTATCAAAATAAGAAACTATTTTTTCTTATGTCTGTTTTTTCTTAAACGTTTTTTACGTTTGTGGGTAGCCATTTTATGTCTCTTTCTTTTTTTACCGCTTGGCATAGTTTTAAGTTTTAAATGTTTTTATTAATCTGTTAATTAATTTTTATTCTTTAGTTCAGCCACCTTCTTATCAATGAATGAAGATAAGGTTGGGTTAGCTGCTAATTTTTTGCTTGATAGGTAAGCATTTACTGCTTCTTTATTTCTGCCTAAATTTTCTAAAGCTGTTCCTAAATAAAAATAGGCTTCAGGGGTTGGAGCAGTGGCAATTACGTTGTTAAAACGAGGAATTGCTTTATCAAACTGACCTGATTTTATCGAGAACAATCCTAAATTCATATTTGCCTTTACATTTTTAGGTTCTTTAGCAACAACTTCTAACAACATGGCAATACCTTGCATTGGTGCGCCTAAGCCGTTTACTATAGTTACACCTAAGCCTGTTTTAGCTTCAATGTTTGTAGAGTCTTTCTCTAATGCATTTTTGTAAGATACATTGGCTTTCTGCAATAAAGCAGGTTGTGCTATGCTATCTTGTGTACTTTCAAAAGCTTTTATAAATTGATTCCCGGCAGCTAACCATGATTTTGCTGATGGTTCGCCTTCGGCAACAACTTCTAAATATAAGGCAGATGGAGTAATTTGTTCAACATCATCCCATTTCTGAGCCAGTTGTTTAGCAAGTTCAATCTTTTCTGCGCCATTTGCGCCTTTGTAACTATTTTCTAAAGCTGTAATATCTGTAGCCAAATTTTTGTTGATTACGTTCTTGGCAGCAGTAGACGAAGTTTCGAGGTTTAGTACCGATGTTGTTGATGGAGAAGCTGCTCCGGCCATTGGGCCACTTGAAGGCATTTTTCCATTTTCTTCCGTTGGTTTAACCAAACCCTTAATGTCTCTTGTAAATAAGAATGCAACAAGCAATACAATCGCTCCAATAACGATGGTTTGTTTAGATCTGATGTTGCTATTCATATATAAGACTTAGGCTTCTACGTTAATTTTTTTTGAATTACTTTTCACTTTATCAACAAATACTTTTGCTGGTTTAAAGCTAGGAACGAAGTGTTCTGGGATAATTATTGCAGTGTTTTTTGAGATATTTCTCGCAGTTTTTTGCGCTCTCTTTTTAACAACAAAGCTTCCGAAGCCTCTAACGTATACATTTTCACCGCCAATCATGCTGGTTTTGATAACCTTGAAAAATGCCTCCACTGTTTCCTGTACATCAACCTTCTCAATTCCGGTTTTTGTTGATATTTCTGAAATAATATCTGCCTTAGTCATATTTTATTATTTATTATATTATTATGTTTTAATATTACTACTGTTTTGGGGTTGCAAAAGTAT
Source organism: Pedobacter sp. W3I1 (assembly GCF_030816015.1). Taxonomy (NCBI): domain Bacteria; kingdom Pseudomonadati; phylum Bacteroidota; class Sphingobacteriia; order Sphingobacteriales; family Sphingobacteriaceae; genus Pedobacter; species Pedobacter sp. W3I1. The sequence goes on along the minus strand of NZ_JAUSXN010000001.1, from coordinate 6,392,240 downwards.
TGCTTTTTAATGAGATAGGGAAATAAAAGATGATTTTTTTATCACCAGACTTATCAGGCAATTGCAAGTTTTTTTTTAATCGGATAAATAGACCGTAATTTGCAGTAATGACATTTCAAAATGAACTCATCAATTGGTACTTAATAAACAAGAGAGATTTGCCCTGGAGGCACACCAATGATGCTTATACCATCTGGTTATCAGAGGTTATATTACAACAAACACGGGTGGAACAAGGACTTCCGTACTTTAACAGGTTTTTAGAAAATTTCCCTACAGTTGCTGATTTTGCCAGTGCTACCGAAGCCAAAGTTTTAAAGCTTTGGCAAGGTTTGGGTTACTACTCAAGAGGGAGGAATATGCATGCGACTGCTCAAATTGTGGTGAAAGATTACCATGGAATTTTCCCAAATCTGCATGATGAGCTTATAAAATTGAAAGGAATTGGTGAATATACCGCTGCTGCCATATCTTCATTTTCATCGGGAGAAGCACGGGCTGTGGTTGACGGGAATGTTTTTCGGGTGCTCTCCAGATTTTATGGTTTAGCCACACCAATAAATAGTCCAGCCGGCAAAAAAGAGTTTTATGCGCTAGCAAATGATTTGCTATACAAAGAAGACCCTGCCTTATATAATCAGGCTATTATGGAGTTCGGGGCCATACAATGTAAACCAAAATCGCCTAATTGCGGTATTTGCCCGCTTAACCAGAGCTGTTATGCCTTTAACCATGGCCAGGTAAATGTGCTGCCTGTTAAAATCCGCAAAGCCGAACAAAAACATCGGTATATTAATTATTTTATTTGTTTTGAAAATGAACAAGTATTAATCAGGCAGAGACAAGCTGGAGATATATGGCAGCATTTATATGATTTCCCTGGTGTGGAAACGACTGAAGTATACGAATGGAGCGATTCATTATTCATCGATCAGGTAAAATCTGTATTCGGAAATAAGGCCGATTTTACATTTATAAGCGCCAAAAAGCATACATTAACTCACCAAATAATCCATATACAATTTTTTGCATTAAAAAATTATATATTTAACTTTAGTAAACAAAAGGAACTAAATTGGGTTTCTTTAAGTAAATTAGATGAGTTACCGCAACCAAAAGTAATCCATGATTTTGTCCTGGAATATTTTTATAAGGACAAAATGGAGTAACTAACCATCTTATTCGGCGGGCATTTAGAAAACAAAACAACTAACCAAAAATATTTATGTCTGGGATTAACAAAGTTATTTTAGTAGGCCACTTAGGCAAAGACCCTGAAGTGCGACATTTAGACGGTGGCGTAACAGTAGCCAGTTTTCCATTAGCTACATCAGAAACATACAACAAAGACGGTAAGAGAGTAGAACAAACAGAGTGGCACAATATTGTGTTATGGCGTGGCTTAGCAGAAGTAGCTTCTAAATACCTGCAGAAAGGCAAACTGGTTTATATAGAGGGCAAACTAAGAACAAGATCCTTTGAAGATAAAGAAAAGGTTAAAAAATATGTAACAGAAATTGTGGCCGAAAACTTTACGATGTTGGGCAGGAAAAGTGATTTTGAGCAAAGTCCAACAACGCCAACGCACCAAAGCACTGAAGCTAAAATTGAAGATGAATTTACAATTGGCCCATCGGATGAAAACGGAGATCTTCCGTTTTAATTAAGGGTTTTGAATAAATAAAAAAAAAGCTACCTGATGAGCGGTAGCTTTTTTTATGCACTTTTATTTCTTTGATCTTAAAGTAATGATACAAAAAAACTCCTGCCAGTTTCGCTAGCAGGAGTTTCTTATGTTTTATGTTAACATTAAAATCGTTAATTAATTTTAGTGTAGTAAATATTTAGCTTTATCTTATTTGCCGTTGCGTTGCTGGCGCCTATGATCGATCTTTCAGCAGATGTAGCACTAGGTGCTCTCTGGAAATCGGTATAAGATGTAGGGGCCAGGAATGTGCCATAATCTTCTACGTTTTTATCAATTAAGCTTTGAACATAACTGGTTACAATAAAGATGTAACGTTTCTTTAACGAATCAAAATAACCACCAAAAAGTGCTGCACCACCAGAAGCGCTACTGGAGAATGTTGCATAATCAGGTATATCGGCAGCTTGTTGTGCAATGTCCCAACGATATAAAGAAAGACGTTGGGCGGCATTAAAAGGGTATGCTGGCGCACTCTCGCCAAGCTCTACAACTAGCTCTGCCTTATTAATAATCGCTTTTCCGTAAGTATTGGTAAAACTTGTCAATGCCGGGAAAGTTAGCTTGGTTTTTACACCGGCTAAACCTTGTAAATAAGTTACATTATATTGTTGAGTTGGATCTGTTGGAGTCGGAACATCAATTTGCGTTTGCACTGGTGTCCCTGAGTAATCGTGTTTAATGTTAGCTGCTACTCCCGAAATTACATTTGCAGTTTGTGCTGCATTCAAAACCATCTTTCCAACAGGGAAATTTACACTGGTTGTATCTACGCCACTTGACGAATTCGTTTTTTTCCAAACCAGCTGTAAATAAGAGTCAGTTCCCGAAAAGTTAAGGAATGCAATTCCTCCAACACCTGTAGAAGATGTTTTATTGATCTGTGCATATAAACCTTTAAACGATTCTATAAACTTAGCTTCTGTTGCTGTTCCTGCTGTACCTAGGTTTAATATGGCATTTTGTATAAATGCCTTGTTTAAAGGAATCCTGATCTGCGCAGGTACAGTTTTTAAAGTATCAGCTTTGCCTGGAACAATAACAGATATTTTCCTTTTAGTATTTGGTGCCAGTTTACCTGTAAAGTTGCCTAAAAGCGTGTTATTAATAGCCTGTACATCAGAACTTTTATAAGTCGTAACCTTATTAGCTAGCTGATAAACATCAATACTGTATTTAGAATTGATGGTATCGCCGTAAAATTTGGTTAATGTAGAGGTTGTATCAATTTTTAATACCAAAACTGCAGAATCTAATACAGGAGAAGTACCGAAGTCGTAACTTGTACTCACCGGGTAAACCGTTAATGCCAAAGCGGCCTCAGTTTTTCCAAAAACAGGATCTACCATGTATCCTAAAGGGTAGCGGTTTAATCCATTGGTATTGGCAGCGTCTTCTTTTACAAGTTGAGACTTCACCGGAGATACCACCAACGTTCCGGTAATGGCTGTAGCTGGATCAACATCTAAACCCACACCGTCAGGGTTTTTGCATGATGCAAAAAGAAAAAGACCTATCAACAGGGTTAATAAGTCTTGTTTTGTAAATTTCATATTTAAAATAATAATACCTAATTAAGCAAGTGAAACCAATTCGTCATTCGAAATTTCTTCATAAAAAGTATAGAAGTTTTCAAAATTCTCGGTTAAGTTAAAAGCTAATGTTGGCTTATTGGAATCTTTAACAAATTTTAACACAGCTGCATTTAGGTTTTCATCCGCTAAAACTACTGCATCTGAGTGTGTTATGGCGCCAATGTGCATGCTGTCGCAATCAGATGGCAAGAATGCTTTCGTATCATCGTCAGTCATATTGGCCATCACCGCTTTCTTAGAAAAATTAGCGTTTAATTTCTCCGTAAAGCCATCCTCATAAATAGAATATACTACTTTAGAATTTTTAAAAGTAGGATCGTTTTTATAAGTCGTTTTAATATAAACAGGTACTAGTGCGCTCATCCAACCATGACAGTGAACGATATCTGGCGCCCAGCCTAATTTTTTAACCGTTTCCAATGCACCTTTACAGAAGAAAACTGTACGTTCATCATTGTCATCGAAGAATTTTCCGCTTGCATCTCTAAATACTTGTTTGCGTTGGAAATATTCTTCATTGTCTAAGAAGTAAACTTGCATGCGCGCAGCTGGGATGGAGGCTACTTTAATGATTAAAGGGTTATCGTTGTCATCGATAATGATGTTCATTCCTGATAATCGGATTACTTCGTGTAAACGATTTCTTCTTTCGTTGATGTTACCAAATTTAGGCATCAAGATACGGATTTCGAATCCTTTTTCTTGCATTGCTTGTGGTAATTGGCGTGTGATTTCAGAAATTTTAGTAAGCTCGAGGAAAGGCGACATCTCGTGTGTAACAATCAGCAGCTTCGTTTTTGCCATCTCCATATTCTAAGAAAATATTAAGTTAAATAAAAGATAATGAGCTGCAAAGGTAAGCATAATAATACTATTTATCAATATAGCAAGCATTTGTTTGGTTTCGTTTAGATTAATTTACACCTTTACGGCTTTAATTTAGTTTGTCCAAATTGGAAATATTTAAAACCAAAGCAGCACTTAAGGCTTTTTTGAAACCCTTAAAAGCATCAGGTAAAAAAATAGCACTTGTGCCTACCATGGGTGCCTTGCATAATGGCCATATATCATTGATAAAACTGGCACAGCAGAATGCCGATATCATTATCTGTAGCATTTTCGTAAATCCAACGCAGTTTACTGATCCTAAAGATTTAGAGAAATACCCGCGCCCTATCGAACACGATTTGGCCATGTTAGCAGATGCCGGTTGTAACGGTGTGTTTATGCCTAATGTAGAGGAGATGTACCCTGCCGGAGCCGACGAAGCCTGGCACATTGATTTGGGCAATGCCGAATTTCTCTTGGAAGGCGAATTTAGGAAGGGTCACTATCAAGGCGTAACGCAGATTGTAAAAAAACTGTTTGATGCCGTTGAACCCGATGTGGCCATGTTCGGACAAAAAGATTTTCAGCAGGTATTAATGATTAAGAATATGCTGGCCTACTTTAAGCTACCTATCACTATTATTACTTGCCCCATTATCCGCGAAGACGATGGTTTAGCCATGAGTAGCAGGAATATTCATTTGTCAGCCAATGACCGTAAACATTCGCTCGTACTGAGTAAATCGTTGCAGTTCGTTATCGATCATTTTAATGAATATTCATTAACAGAGTTGGTCGATAAAGCAAAAGCATTCTATCAGAATATTGAAGGTGTTGAACTCGATTATTTTACCATTGCCAATGGCGATACACTGGAGCCAGCCAAATCAAAAGACGAAAATGACTTAGTTGCCCTGGTTGCTGCGAAAGTAGGGCCGACCAGGCTGATTGATAATATGATCATTAAATGATGAATAAGTTAACGTGAGTGATGAAGTCGGTTAATGGTTTATAGTCTTATGTTGATAGCCTGGGCCACTAAGCTATCAGCTATGAACTATCAACCTTTAACATTCTGCTGCTTTGCGAAACTCCAAACTGATGACTGAAAACTCCAAACTGATTACTAACTTTGCCAAATGGTTATTACAATATTAAAATCGAAAATACACCGTGTTAGGGTAACACAAGCCGAATTGAATTATGTAGGCAGTATTACGATAGATGAAGATTTGATGGATGCAGCTAACATTATCGCTAATGAAAAGGTGCAGATTGTAAATAATAATAACGGTGCACGTTTCGAAACCTACGTAATTAAAGGCGAGCGTGGAACCGGAACCATTTGTTTAAATGGTGCTACCGCCCGTTTGGCACAACTAGGCGATATTCTCATCATTATGTCTTACGGCTCATTACCGATAGAAGAAGCCAAAAAATACAATCCAATACTGGTTTTTCCTGATGATAACAACCACTTGCTAAAATAATCTTGTGACATTCGACCTCAAAACAGCGCTAAAGTATATCATCCTGTTTTTAATAGGGATGGGGGTTTTATATTTAGCTTTTAGAGGTCAGGATTTAGAAAAGATTTGGCAGGAAATTAAAACGGCCAATTACTTTTGGGTAATTACTTCTGCATTTGCTGTATGGATTGCACATGTGTTAAGGGCTTTACGCTGGCAGATGCTGTATCAGTCTATCCACTACAATGTAAGTTTCTGGAATACCTACCACGCCGTAATGATCGGTTATCTGGCTAATCTTGCATTGCCACGCTTTGGTGAAATTGGCCGCTGCTCTGTTATTCATAAAGCAGAAAAGGTACCCATGTTTGCTTCTATTGGCACCGTAATTACGGAACGGCTTTTTGATGTGCTGGTGCTTTTTCTCACCTGTGTTGCCATGGTGGTCTTTCAATACGATATCGTTTCCGATTTTTTGTACAATGTAATTTATCTTCACCTCGTTAAAAAAATAGAGGCCATTAATTATTTATGGCTGGTTGGTATTGGCGTGATTATTCTTTCACTCATTATAATCGCAGTCTATTTTCTCCGTCAAAAATTCAGTAAAAAACTCCTCCGCATTTTTGTAAACCTCCGTCAGGGCTTTGGCTCCTACAGTAAACTAAAACAAAAAGGCTTGTTCTTAACCTATACCCTGGGTATTTGGGTTTTCTACTCACTTTCCATGTATTTTGCTTTTTCTTCCATTCAAGCTACCTCCGGATTGCATTTTAATGCCGCATTTACGGCAATTGTTTTTTCTGGCTTTGCTATGGCAGCACCCGTTCAGGGTGGTATTGGTGTTTTTCATTGGATGGTTGCTCAGTCATTAGTGTTGTATGGTATATCTTTTAAAGATGGGTTAGCATATTCAACCATTATTCACTCTTCGCAGGTTTTGCTTATATTGATATTAGGCTGCCTAAGTCTCATGCTAATTTTATTTAAGAAACAAAATAGATAATCAATTTCTCTTAATTGGCTCTATTCTCCTCGTCACTTTTTTTGTTTTCCCTAACCTTGTAAGTCGAAGTTCCAAAATTAAAGGTTAAACTAAAAACCAGTCTTTGTGAACCGAAATAATGGTAGAAATCGTTATTGATAATACTTTTCTCTCTGAAAATAAGCCTTCTTTTCATGTTATCGAATACATCATAAAGCGTAAGTTTAGTATTAACCCTGTTATTTAACCAGGCTTTTTGCACACCAAAATCAATACCATAAACGGGGGCCATAATATAAAGTCCATTACCACTTTTCGACTCGTAGGTATAACTTACATCCAATATCCAATTTTTTAAAGTAAAAACCTGACTGCCATTAACCGTGTAATTATATATGGGTATTTCGTAGGTGGCTCCAAAGTAAGGTGTTAGCTCTTTAGTGTAATAACCTGTAACGTTGTTGCTCATCTGCCACCATTTGTTTACCGTTATGGGAGCGCTTATCTGTAGATTTGCAAATTTTCTGTAAGGTAGGTTTCTACCCAGAAAAATCAGTTCATTAGTCACTGGATTATATTCGGGATAACGTCCCATGGGATCCGCTTCCTTTCCTGCATTTAGCGCAATATTAAGGCTTTTTCTGCTATAAGATAAAGCGAAAAGACTAGTTGTAGAGGGCTGTAAGTAAGGATTGCCTATCCAATAATGCCGTGGACTGTAATAAAAACGAAAAGGGTTTAACATGGCAAAAGTTGGCCTTGTTAATCGTCTGGTATAACTGAAGCTGAGCTGTTCTCTTTCGTCAAAGGAGTAAGTAATGTTTAAGCTTGGAAGCCATTTTATATACTTTTTTTCTGTAACACCGCCTGTAGTAATAGAATTGGCTATAGTGTGCGTATGCTCCGCTCTTAAACTTAAGCTGTAATTAAGTTTACTCCATTGACCACTATAAGAAAGGTAGCCCGCACCAATATACTCTTGGTAACGGAAATGGTTACTCCGCTTAGGATCTAAATTAAAAACATCATTGGCTAATGTATCATATCGGAGGTCGTTCTGGGTGCTTGTATATGCAAATTTTCCTCCAAATTCTAGTTTTCCTTTGCCTATTTTTTGCGTGTAGTCTACTTGTGCAACATGGATCATTATCCTATTTCTAGAGTCTGTTTTCCAGTAATTCAACAATTGATTGTTAAGTACGTTAAGATTTTGAATATCTTCGGTTTGGCGATTATCGATTTGGGTTAAAGAGGTAATTACATGAAGTTCGCTATTCTTAAATTGAGCATCGTAATTGATGCCGCCTGAATAATTATATTGCTTAGGCAGGGCATTATTGTCGCTTTTAACAAGCGCAATGGTACGATCTAAATTAGCGGTTTGAGTAAGCAGCTGATTGCCAGATACCGCATTTCTATCTATTTGGTAGGTGCGTATAAAAGCCTCTAGATTTTGCCCTTTTTGTACTTCATAAGTTACCCTTGCCTGCGCGTTAAAGTTCTGGTTAGAGGTAATGGTTCTAGTATCAGTAGTCATGGCGTTTGTATTGGCTAAATATTGCAGGGAATAATACTTATAAAAAGTGCTGCCGCTGGTATGGCCTAACTTTAAGTCGTACACCAACCGGTTTGTTTTAAGAACCAAGGATAAATTATTATCCAATACACTGTAGTTGTTTCGCTGAAAACGAGCATTATACGTGCCTCGTAAACCTAAAGACTGATTTCTCTTCAGTTTTACATCAATAATTCCCTGATATTCTCCATCATATTTAGATGAAGGTTGATTAATCATTTCAATCGATTCGACCATATCAGGTGACAAACTGCTCAGGTAGGATATGATTTCATCATTGTTCATGTTTATGGGCTTGCCGTCAACAAATAAGGTTGGAGTTGCCCTGCTTGCCATTAATATTGTTCCATCCTGGTTAACCTGCAGGCCAGGTAGTTTCTTAAATACATCTAACAAATTAGAAGCAGATTTGAAAAATGCATTATTGGCAATGCCGATTTTAATCCGACCGTTTTGTGTGCTAAAATTTGGTACTCCTCCTGTTATGGTTACTTCTTGGAGTAGGTTAACATCTTCAGCCATTAAAATATGGCCTATATCGATTGTTTCTGAATTATTCCCACTTATCAATAACTCTTTTTGTGCTTTTTGATAACCGATTAAGGTAATGGATAAAAGGTATTTTCCCTTAGGCAGATCTCTAAATTCGAAGAAACCGGTGGTGTCGCTATTAGCATATTTAATTACTGATGGGTGATCTTTATTGGCCAAAGCCAAATTGGCTAAAGGTATAGCTTGGCTGGTCTTACGATCAATCAGTTTTCCCTTAATCACTTGCGCACTTAAAAATAGAGATGTAAATAAGAATAGGCACAATAACAATGTCGACTTCATCTTCGTGTATTTGGTTTTTATAGAATAAACCAAAACTAGAATAGATGAGCAGAGAATGGGTTTTGAATCTCAGATTTGGGCGTTCGGAATTATAAAACGAGACCAGTTTTAGTTTGATGAAGCAAAAATATTTGTTCCTTATAATGCATCGGGGTTGTTTGTTTATGCTTTTTAAAAGTAGTGTAAAAGGTAGATTTAGAATTAAAACCTACTTCATATCCAATGGCTTCAAGCTTAATGCCTTTATCGTTGGCAATCAGTTCGCAAGCTTCGTTTATCCTAAACTCGTTAATGTAAGCGGCAAAACTTTTGCCTAAATTATCATTAAGCAACTGCGAAAGCTGATGGCCAGAAATATTGATTTTTTTTGCAAGTTCGTTTAATTTAAGGTCTGGATTTTTATAAAGTTCCTCCTCCAAAATAATCTTCTGCAGTCTTTCTGTCAAAGTTATTGCCTGTTCTTTGGCAATCTTTTTATTGGCATAGCGAACCAAATCCTGGCCGTCTGAAAAAAGATTGTTGGTTTTCCTTCTGCTAATGAACAAAAAAGTATTTAGGTAAAGAACAAATGAGAAAGACAATGCTCCACTAATGCAAGGGCCATTAAAAAACGAGAAGATAGATAACTTAAATGCTGCTGGAACGATTATGTTACCAATAAAAACAGATAGCAACAGCTTCTCTGTTGTTGAAATTTTAACCCTTTTACTTAAAAATTTAGCAAAAACAGTTCTAAGCAACCAGGCAGATAATACAATATAGACTGTAAATTGTATAGAAATTATTCTTCCGATATAACTTTCCCATACATCAGGGCTGCTGTCATAAGGTGCAATGATGCTGGCAATTATAATTGCAAAAATCCAAAAGAGATAAGTCCCTTTCTGTAGGGCTTTAAGCTTTGAATCCTGTCCCAAAGCCGATTGAATAAAATAAAAAAGAGATGGGCCTGCCAATGAGCTTCCTAAAATGCCAATTTGAATATAAATACCAGGTAGGTCTGGATAGAAATAAAAAATGAAAGATTTACTGATCTTTAAACAAACCGACAAGAGCAAAAGGCCCAAAAAATAGGAGGGTGCAGACTTCGGTTTTTTGAAGAATAAAAGATATGCGCTAATGATAAAACCATTAAATACGCCTAAGGCACTAAAGAAAAATAATGTTTGTTGGCCTGGGTTCATTTAACAAAAATAATAATCTTACGTTAACACCAAGATTATCTTGCAAAATAAATTACTATGCAGCCATAGTAATTTCAATATGAAATGCTACATTTGATTAACTAACCTTTTATACATAAATGTTATGCATTTTGAATTAAGTGAAGAGCAATTAATGATCCAGCAGGCTGCCTGCGATTTTGCGCAGCAAGAATTAAAGCCTGGGGTAATCGAAAGAGACGAACATCAGAAATTTCCGGCTGAGCAGGTAAAAAAACTAGGAGAACTTGGTTTTTTGGGGATGATGGTGAGCGAAAAATATAATGGAAGCGGCCTTGACGCCATCTCTTACGTTCTCGTAATGGAAGAGCTTTCTAAAATAGATGCTTCTGCATCTGTAGTGGTTTCAGTAAATAACTCGTTGGTTTGTTATGGACTAGAAGCCTATGGCAGTGAAGCCCAAAAAGAAAAATATTTAAAGCCGCTTGCAGCTGGAGAAAAAATAGGTGCTTTTTGTTTGTCGGAGCCCGAAGCCGGATCTGATGCTACCTCGCAACGTACAACCGCAGAGGATAAAGGCGATTATTATCTGCTGAATGGTACAAAAAACTGGATCACCAACGGAAGTACCGCATCAACTTACCTGGTCATTGCACAAACCCATCCAGAGTTAAGGCATAAAGGTATAAACGCTTTTATTGTAGAGAAGGGAATGGAAGGGTTTACCGTGGGGCCAAAAGAGAATAAATTGGGCATCCGTGGCTCTGATACGCATTCATTGATGTTTAATGATGTTAAAGTGCCAAAAGAAAATAGAATTGGCGAAGATGGTTTTGGTTTCAAATTTGCCATGAAAACATTAGAAGGCGGGAGGATAGGCATTGCGGCCCAGGCTTTAGGTATAGCACAAGGCGCTTTCGAGTTAGCCACACGGTATGCTAAAGAACGTAAGTCATTCGGGAAACCAATTGCTGAACATCAGGCCATTGCTTTTAAACTGGCCGATATGGCCACGCAGATCGAAGCCGCCAGGTTATTGGTTTATAAAGCTGCCTGGTTAAAAGATCAGGGTTTACCTTACACACAGGCCGGTTCTATGGCAAAATTGTTTGCTTCTAAAGTGGCGATGGATGTAACCATTGAAGCGGTACAGGTGCATGGTGGTTATGGTTTTGTAAAAGAATACCACGTAGAACGCTTAATGCGCGATGCTAAAATCACCCAGATATATGAAGGAACTTCTGAGATTCAGAAAATGGTGATTTCGAGAGAAGTGATTCGTTAGTTTCCAGTTATCAATTTTCAGTTGGCAGTTCGGATTGAAAACCGCCAACTGAAAACTGAACTATTCTTTCTCCCCAACTACAGCGCTAAACACTGCTTTAATTAAGGCTACAACTATAGCCAGTAATGCAGCAGCAATAAAGCCCGAAGTGTTAAACGAGGGCATTATGTTATCAACCAATAAAATCATTAAAACGGTAATGATAAATGATACCAATCCAAGTGTAAGGAAATTAACCGGGAATGTTAATAGCCTTAAAATGAACCCGATGGTTGAGTTTGCAAGTGCTACCAGTACGGCAGCAATAATGGATGTTGCATAACCATCTACATGTACACCGGGCACTATTCTTGCACCGATAAAAAAGGCTAATCCCATCAAAAGGATTTCGATAATAAATCTCATAATTGTTTATTTTTGTAAATGTTTAAATGCTTTTTTAAATACCAGGCCGCAATTGCTGTTGCCCTATTTGCACTTTCATGTTCGAATGCAAACAACAGGCCAATAATTAAGTTTTCAGGGGATAGTTCATCAATAATAATTAAAAATATTGATGAGGCAAGTCTCTTACAGGTTAAAAATGCCTATAAGGCTAACGGGGATGCAATTAATATGGTTTCTGTTTTGATAAAACCGGGCGATCTGGACAGTATCCAGGATGAGCTCGAAGTGCCCGGTAAGGTTAAGATACTTGGCGATTCACTTGTATTTAATCCCGATCAGCCTTTTCTTAAGGGTAAAGAATATCTGGTTGAGAGTTACATTGGAATAAAATTTGCAACCATGGGCGATCTGATTACAGGTAATGGTAAGCAGAATTTAAAAGCACAGCGACAAATACTTAAACGGTAATAATCAGCATAATAATTAGTGCAAGTGTTTGATTTTTTCTAAAAAATTACTACATTTGCATCGTAATCGAAGAAAAGAGAAGGGGACAATGTCCCCTTTTTCTATGAAATCAGGTTAAAATATGCAGGTAGAAAAGAGAGTTGCAGCCCTCGTTGAGGAAAAAATAGCAGATCGGCCAGAACTGTTTTTGGTTGAAGTGAAAATGTTGCCAAACAATAAATTAATTATCCATGTTGATGGCGACGAAGGTATTAGCATACAGGATTGTGTGGCCATAAGCAGGCATGTTGGTTTTCATCTCGAAGAAGAAAACACAATAGAACAGGCTTATAATTTAGAAGTTTCTTCGCCGGGTGTTGGCGAGCCTTTAAAATTAATCCGTCAGTACAATAAAAATATTGGCCGTACGGTAAGCGTTAAGTTAAAAGAGGGTTTGAAAAAAGAAGGGAAACTGCTGGCGGTTACAGAAAATAATCTGCTGATTGAAGAATCGATTAAAGAAAAAGGGAAAAAGGCGGTAGCAATTGAAACAGTTGTTCCGTTTAATGATATATTAGAAACAACAGTTTTAGTAAGTTTTAAATAGTAGGATTGGCTTGTTGCATAGATAATCTGTGTAATCTTAACAATCAATTTAATCATAATTAAAAAAATGAGTACTACAACAATTAATTTGATCGACTCTTTTCAAGAGTTTAAGGATTTCAAAAATATAGATCGCCCAACGGTGATCAGTGTGCTGGAAGAAGTTTTTCGTAGCATGTTGCGTAAAAAATACGGAACAGACGAAAACTGTGATGTTATCGTGAATCCGGATAATGGGGATTTGGAGATCTGGAGAACGAGAAAAGTAATGGAAGACGGTTTTTCTGAGGATGATGATTTAGAGATCGAGCTTGCTGAAGTTTCTAAATTAGACAGTACTTTAGAAGTTGGCGATGATTATATCGAACAGATTACTTTAGAGAGCTTTGGCCGTAGAGCAATTTTAGCTGCCCGTCAAACGCTGGTATCTAAAGTATTGGAATTAGAGAAAGACGAAATCTTCAAAAAATATAAAGATAGAGTAGGCGAAATCGTAACGGGTGAAGTTTATCAGGTTTGGAAGAAAGAAACGTTGGTTTTAGATGATGAAGGTAACGAACTTTTAATGCCTAAAACGGAGCAGATCCCAGCAGATTATTTCAAAAAAGGCGATTCTGTGAGAGCAGTAATCTCTAAAGTAGAAATGATCAACGCGAACCCGAAAATTATCATTTCGAGAACAGCACCAGAATTTTTGCAACGCCTGTTCGAACAGGAAGTTCCGGAAATTTTCGATGGTTTAATTACCGTTAAGAAAATTGTTCGTGAGCCAGGAGAACGTGCTAAAGTTGCTGTTGAATCGTACGACGATCGTATCGATCCGGTTGGCGCATGTGTGGGTATGAAAGGATCACGTATTCACGGTATCGTTCGCGAGTTGAAAAACGAAAACATTGATGTGATTAATTTCACCAATAATATTTCATTATACATTACCCGTGCTTTAAGCCCGGCAAAAATCACCTCCATTAAATTGGATGATGAAACTAAACATGCATCGGTTTACTTAAAACCAGATCAGGTTTCATTAGCAATCGGACGAGGTGGACACAACATTAAACTAGCTGGTAAATTAACTGGTTATGAAATTGATGTGTATCGCGAAGCTGGAGAAGAAAGTGATGAGGATGTAGATTTAGAAGAATTCTCAGATGAGATTGATAGCTGGATCATTGATGAATTAAAGGCTATCGGTTGCGATACTGCTAAGAGTGTATTAGCACTTACAGTAGAAGATTTGGTAAAACGCACCGACCTTGAAGAGGAAACCATTAAAGAAGTGGTTCAAATTTTGAAGTCAGAATTTGAATAAGTGGTGTAATTGCCAAATAAACACTACTTTTGTATTAAATAAAAAACAATAACAGGAGCTAAATGTCAGACGACAAACCAATCATTTTAATTAAAGCTATTAAAGAACTTAATATAGGCATGGGTACAGCCGTTGAGTTTTTAAACAAAAAGGGATTCTCTGCCGAGAAAAGCCCTATGTTTAAACTTACGGGAGACATGTATAACGCCTTATTGAAAGAGTATCAGGGAGATAAGATCGTAAGAGAAGAAGCCAAACAAATAGTGATTGGTAAAATACGTCGTGACGAGCCTGAGACTGAAAAGCCAGTAGAAGCGCCGAAGAAGAATACCGATTTTGAGAAAAATGAAGAGATTTTAATTAAAAATGCTCAATCATTTACCCCTCCGGTAGAGAAACCAAAGGTTGTAGAAACACCTAAGGTAGAAACGCCAACACCAGCACCTGCGGCAGCAGTAGAGCCAGTAAAAGAAACTAAGGCAGAAGATAAGGTTGAAGAAACCGGATTGCCAGGAGTTAAAATTGTAGGAAAGATCGATTTAAACGATCTTAACTCAAAAACACGCCCGGCTAAGAAAGAAGAAACACCTGCTGCACCAGCACCTGTTGTAGAACCACCAGTGGTTAAAGCACCAGAAGCTGTAAAGCCAGTTGAACAACCTAAAGTGGAAGAAAAACCAGTTGAGGTTAAAAAGGAAGAAACTCCTGCTGCGCCAGCACCAGTTGCAGAAACACCAGTGGTTAAAGCAACTGAGCCTGTAAAGCCAGTTGAACAACCCAAAGTGGAAGAAAAACCAGCTGAAGCAAAACCGGTAAGCAACGAGCCTGAGGTAATTAAAGCACGTACCGTTAAATTAACTGGTCCGAATATTGTTGGTAAAATTGTTTTACCAACAACACCGGATAGAAGAAACGGGCCAGTAGCGTCATCTAGCGATAGTGAGGCCGCTAAACGTAAGCGTAAACGTAAAAAAACTCCAGGGGCACCGGGTCAACCAGGCCAACACGGGGGGCAAGGCCAGCAAGGACAGAATAATCCTACAGGCCAAGGACAGGGACAAGGTCAAACTGGTACACCAGGGCAACCTCGTACGCCTTATCAAGGTAACAGACCAGGTGGTGGTACGCCATACCAAGGTAACAGACCAGCTGGGCAAGGTGGAACTCCTTACCAGGGAAATAGAAATAACAACACTAACAGACCGGGTTTCCAAAATAGAAATGCTACACCAAGCGGACCTAAAGAAGAGCCTACTGAGAAAGAAATTCAAGATCAGATCAAAGCAACACTTGCCCGTTTAAGTGGTGCTGGTAAATCTGGTAAATTTGCACAACGTGCTAAATTACGTCGTCAGAAACGTGATGATGTGGCATATAATGCAGAAGAGGCAGCAAATGAGCTTGAATCGCAATCGAAAATATTAAAGGTAACAGAATTTGTTACCGCTAATGAGTTGGCGAGCATGATGGATGTACCGGTTACCAAAATTATTGGTACTTGTATGAGCCTTGGTATGTTCGTTTCCATTAACCAGCGTTTAGATGCTGAAACCTTAACTATCGTTGCTGATGAGTTTGGTTATGAAATTCAATTCGTAAAACCAGATGAGGATGAAGAAAACGTAATTGAAGAGGAAGACAAAGAAGAAGATTTAATCGAAAGAGCTCCGGTTGTTACGATTATGGGTCACGTCGATCACGGTAAAACCTCATTGCTGGATTATATCCGTAAAGCAAATGTGGTAGCTGGTGAGGCGGGTGGTATTACCCAGCACATTGGTGCATACATGGTAACTACGCCAACCGGTAAAAAAGTAACATTCTTAGATACTCCAGGTCACGAAGCCTTTACAGCGATGCGTGCCCGTGGTGCTAAGGCAGCCGATATTGCCATTATCGTAATTGCTGCGGATGATGCGGTGATGCCTCAAACAAAAGAGGCAATTAATCATGCACAAGCAGCAGGCGTACCATTGGTGTTTGCTTTCACGAAAATTGATAAACCAGGTGCCAATTCAGATAAAGTGCGAGAGCAATTATCGGTAATGAATATTTTGGTTGAAGATTGGGGTGGTAAATATCAATCACAGGAAATCTCAAGCAAAAGCGGCTTAAACGTTGATTTACTTTTAGATAAAGTATTATTAGAAGCTGAATTATTAGAACTGAAAGCGAATCCGAACAAGAGAGCTACAGGTACTGTAATTGAATCGGCTTTAGATAAAGGACGTGGTATTGTAACTACGGTATTGGTTCAGGCCGGTACATTAAGAGTTGGAGATCCAATCTTAGCGGGTAGTTACAGCGGACGTGTAAAAGCATTAACTAACGAGCGTGGTGCTAAAGTAGATTCTGCAGGTCCATCACAACCCGTACAGGTTTTGGGTATGCAAGGTGCGCCTACAGCAGGTGATAGATTTAATGCTTTAGAAAGTGAAACCGAAGCACGTGATATTGCAAACAAACGTATGCAGTTACAACGTGAGCAGGGATTACGTACACAGAAACACATTACATTGGATGAGATTGGTCGTCGTTTGGCCATCGGTAACTTTAAAGAGCTTAATATTATCGTTAAAGGTGATGTGGATGGTTCAATCGAGGCTTTAGCCGATTCATTGTTGAAACTATCAACTGAGCAGATCCAGATTAATATCATCAGTAAAGGTGTTGGTCAGATTTCAGAATCTGATGTATTGTTAGCTTCAGCTTCAGATGCGATTATTATCGGTTTCCAGGTTCGTCCATCAACAGGTGCACGTAAACTTGCGGAGGCTGAGCAGATCGATATCCGTTTATATTCTATCATTTACGATGCAATAAATGAGATTAAATCAGCAATGGAAGGTATGTTGGATCCAGAATTTGAAGAGAAAATTGTGGCTAACGTGGAGATCCGCGAAACTTTCAAAATTACTAAAGTGGGTACCATTGCAGGTTGTATGGTATTAGATGGTAAGATTACCCGTAACAGCAAGATCCGGATCGTTAGAGATGGTGTTGTAGTGTACACTGGTGAACTGGCATCGTTAAAACGCTTTAAGGATGATGTGAAAGAGGTTAATAAAGGTTACGAGTGTGGTTTAAACATTCAGAACTTTAACAACATCGAAGTTGGCGATATCGTAGAAGCTTACGAACAAGTAGAAGTAGCTAGAAAACTGTAATTATTTTAAAAATATATAATTTAAAGTGGCCTCAAAAGGGTCACTTTTTTTGTTAACGTTAATTGCTTATCTTAAAATTATCGGATAATATTGGGTTTGTATCTTAAAATTATCGGATAATATTGAATTTGTATCTTAAAAATATCGATATTTGTATTAGGTATTTTATTATGGAAAGATCAGCAGCATTAAAATCTTTAAAAGCACACTTAAATAAGCCTCAACATACTATTGTCATCGGACCAAGGCAGATCGGGAAAACCACGCTGGTAAAACAACTGGCAGAAGAGTTAAACCGAGAGCATGAATTGGTTTATTTTCTGACCTTTGAAGATCCTGCTATTTTAGAAGCTGTAAATCATCATGCTGAAAATATCTTTAATTATACATTATTACCAGCTGATGTTCCTACAGATAAAAGATTATATATTATTATTGATGAAGTTCAATACGCAAAAGATCCCAGTAACTTTTTAAAGCTTTTGTACGATAAGTACTCCCCAAAATTAAAAATTATTGCAACAGGGAGTAGTGCATTTTATATTGATAAAAGCTTTAAAGATAGTTTAGCTGGCAGGAAAAAGGTATTTGAATTTTTCCCATTGGCCTTTGATGAGTTCCTGCACTTTAAGGGTGAGGATAATTTAATTGCAGAGTGGGAACAGATGCAAAAAAGGGCTACTTATCAAGGCCTCCAGCGTAACCGTATAAGTGCGCTGTTTGATGAATATTTGGTTTATGGTGGTTATCCGGCAATAGTTTTAGCAGATACTGAACAAGAAAAGCAGGAAATGCTTAAAGAACTTGTAAACAGTTATATGAAGAAGGATGCTTTAGAAGCAGGTATTAAGGAAGAGCTTAAATTTTTTCAGCTGGCAAGATTATTGGCCGATCAAACTGGCAATCTGGTGAATAATCATGAGCTGGGAAATACTTTACAGATGGCCAGCTCTACGGTAGAAAATTATATTTATTTAATGCAAAAAACTTTTATTGTACAATTGCTTTCTCCTTTTTATGGCAATGTGCGGAAAGAATTAACCAGAATGCCGAAGATATATTTTAATGATAACGGTTTACGCAATGCATTGTTAAATAATTTTTCTAAGCTGAATGATAGGTCAGATAAAGGAGAACTATTAGAAAATTATGTGTATTGCAGACTGAGGCAGTTATACGATACTGATAACCTGCGCTTTTGGCGTACTGCCGATGGTAATGAAGTAGATTTTATCATAGAAAAACACTTAAAGCAAGGAATTGCTTACGAGGTGAAGTATAATGATATTCAGTTTAAGCCAACCAAGTATAAAAAATTTGTAGAGGCATATGCTGATTTCGATTTGCAATGCGTTTGTAAGGTAATTACAAAAGATCATTCGATTGAAGCCATTCGGTTATAGTTTTTCCCAGGGGCTTACTGGAAAAATATAAAAGAGGCTGTATCAAAAATTAAATTCGATCTGCATTGTCACGTTGAGCTTGTCGAAACGCTCAGTCAAGGCTATTTAATCTAGTCCTTCGACAGGCTCAGGATGACATCTATATTATGAGACAGCCTCCTTTTGTTGGAGAGAAATTATTTTGTTCTTTTTAAAATTCGATTGGATGATGATCTCGTGAATAGGAATTTCATATAGTTCGGCAATTTTGATCAATTGCGACATAGCAAAATCTACCTCATTATTTTCCCATTTTCTGTAAGCAACCCTGCTGATTCCCACTACATCCGCAACATATTGCTGTGTATAATTGTATTTATCCCTGTACTTTCTTAAGGTAATCCCTATATCTAACATAATGAGAAGCGTTAATGACTATGTATTTTATTATTCACAGATGTATCTATAATAAGTGAATAATGATAATAAAGGATTGTCAAAATTAGTAAATAAAAGCAGATATTTGCAATGATTTTAAATTGTTATAAAAAATAAATCAAGTTAGAGAGATCATTATATTTTAGTTAAATTAAGCTCAGAAAATTGAAATTTTATAATATTAACGGTATATCAGATTATAAATTAATAAAAAGCCTTATTTTTTTATTTATCGCATTAGCTTATTTCAGCTGTAAAAAAGATAAGCCAATCATAAATGATGAAGAGATTGTTTCTCCAACTACAGGTACAAGAACTGAATTTACGCTTGATTCTATTTTTCTCTATGCAAAACAGATTTACCTATGGAATGATGTTTTACCTGGTTATAGCAATTTTAGTCCTAGGGAAAAATACAGCAATATCAAACCAGAATTAAGTGCGTTTAAGAACGAACTTTTTGATATCTCTCAAATTAAACTAAATCCGGTAACAGGCAAACCATTTGAAATCTCAAATAATAGCGTGCCGAAATATTCTTATCTACAGATAGGAAGATCTAACAGTGGGGGAGCTCGTGCCGGAGTTAATAACGGTGAAGCTGTATTGGCCAGGCGTATCATTGAGTCAGATGATAAGATAGTTGCTTATGTAGCCTTAGGCTCATTCCCCTCCTTAATTAGTACTCAATCGAAATTAGATCGGGTTTTTAATGAAATGGCAGCTGCTAAACCTAAATATCTTATTTTAGATTTACGCTCAAATGGTGGTGGCTATGTTGAAACAGCTGAGTATGTTGCTAATCTAATTGCTCCAAGCACATTAAATGGCAAAGTAATGTATTCAGAACATTTCAATCAAACACTTCAGAGCGGTAAGGCAACAATTCTGCGTCATCAGCCGTATTTAGATGAGCAAGGAAAAACTGTAATTTATAACGAACGTTTGGCTACACTGGCCGATGTTGATTATACAGAAAACGGCAATACTTATAAATTCAATAAAAAGGGAACTTTAGAATCAATACAGGATGTGTATATTATAGTATCTGGTCAGACGGCTTCAGCGAGCGAATTATTGATTAGCTGCCTGAAACCTTATTTTAATGTCAAATTAGTCGGAGAAAGGACTTACGGAAAACCTGTCGGTTTTTTTGGAATAAATATCGATCAATACGCAGTTTATCTTAGCAGTTTTCTAATCAAAAACGCTCAAGGATGGTCCGATTACTTTAATGGTATGGAACCCGATTTAAATGCTATAGGATCTGCCAACGCAATACTAGGTGATACTGAAGAAACGTGTTTAAAATCTACACTTTCGTTAATTAGCGGTAAAATACAGCTAGTACCAAAAAAAACTGCCAGTATTTTAAAAGGAAATGCAGTTGCACAATCTTCAGTGTCTAGTACCCAGGATAATGTTGGTATGATCGAAAATAGGTTGAGGTTAAAACATTAATTGATTTTATATTTATCAAGCGACATGTATATAGGATTAACTCTTTAATTTGGTCTTTACTAATTTATTAGTAAGTAGTATTAATAATTAGATTGATAACTACACATTATCATAATTGTTTTTTCTTGTCGGTAGTTTTGTGAAAATAAAAATACTAATGAAAAACAATTACAAATTAAAAATTCTTTGCTTGCTGTGTGTCGTTACGACCTTGTTCAGCAATTGTAAAAAAAGCGACCTTAAAGAAGAAAAAGGTTTAATCAATAATCACAATGCTTTAGCGATTCACGGCGATGGGAAGTGGGATTTATTGGGATATGGCTATGATATGACTGGCGAATTATTTGCCTCATCAAATGCATCTGATGCAGCCATTATAGATGTAGATAGATTCAATACTGATTATCCTAATAGAATTAATACGCCAACAGATACCTATGGTTATTATGCTGTGTATAGTGGGGCAACAGCACTTGATTATATAAGAGATGTTAATAAAAAGGAAACATATGGTTTAACGGTTAATGCTGGAGAAAAAGAGGTAAATACATATGGTTCAGCCAATTTTTCTAAAACGAATGAAAATCAAAGTACCTATACTTACAATAGTAAATATTCTTACGCTTCTTTTGAATCCAGGGTCAGGATTAAAAGTATTACTTTTACAGGTGACGCTACCCTTGATATATTAAGAAACTATTTAACACCATTGTTTATAGCAAATCTATCTAATTATAGTGCAGATGAGTTGGTAGAAAGATATGGTACCCACGTTTTATTAGGAGTTAGCATAGGAGGACGTTTAAAATACGATTATAAAGGAGCTATTGTTAAAGAAACAACTTTTGAGCGGAAAGTACGTGCAATAAAAGCTGGCTTTTCTATTGGCGTGGATAAAATATTTGGAGTTAATATAAGTTCAGATGTTAGTAACGAAGAAAAGGTAACAATTACAAATGAAACAACTGATAAAGCATTCATAGGTACTTACTATGGTGGTACAAATTCGGGAACTTCTTTTTCAACCGATGCAGCAGGAAACACCTCTCAAAATGTAAATCTTGCTGGTTGGCAGTCAAGTATTACTGTTAATAATGCAACATTAATTGATATCACTAAATCTGTCCCTTTATATGAACTTATAACTGATCCAGTTAAGAAACAGCAAGTAAAAGAGGCGGTTGAAAAATATATTACTGATAGACAGATTAGCTTAGTCTTTGAAGCATTCCCTTTATATCGTTTTTATAATTGGACAGAGCACTATTATACCACAACTAATGGTAATTATCCTGGTTATCACTTTGAAGGAATTGAAGGTTACTTATATAAAGAAGAAGTAAATGGTACTGTTCCGTTATATAGTTTTTATAATGGCACAGATCATTATTATACAACTACTAATGGTGGTTATCTGGGCTATCAGTTTGAAGGAGTTGTAGGATATATATATATAAATCAATTCCCGGGTACAGTGCCATTGTATAGATACTATAACTATACAGATCACTATTATGCAACAGCTTCTGGCAATTATCCTGGCTATCACTATGAAGGAATTGCAGGTTATCTTTATAAAACAAAACCGTAAATTGTTTAGCCTGTGGCACTAGGCTAAAATATCTTGTGTTTTTATTATTATTATCGATACTGTAATATTTTACATACATAAATGTTAAAAGAGTCCTGAATTAATTCAGGACTCTTTTTTTTGCGGATATTTGTAAATTCAACTACCAAAGCCAATTAATGAATACTGAACTAACGCAGAAAGCAGTGCCCGAAAAAAAGAATTTTGATTTTGTTGATACGATAAGATGTATCTCTATGGTTGGAATTGTATTTGAACATGCATCAGTGTTTTATGGATTTAGTTATATCAGTAAATTGGATACTTTCGTTGAAGTTTCCGTTATGCAATTCTTTAAATTTGGAACTATCTCTTTTTTTCTAATCGGAGGATTTTTAATCAATTATAAATTTCAAGAATACACCCCTGGTCAATATATTAAAAACCGGTTTAAAAATACAATAAAGCCTTGGCTATTTTGGATTTTAGTATTTGTGTTACTTGATTTTTTAGACCGCTACGTTGCATATAGTAAAGGAAGCGATGATCGAATGGTGACGCATTTTTTTGCCTATGCTGGCGATAGAATTGTAAGTACTTTATTTTTTACAAGCTATTGGTTTATATTAAATTTTCTGATTTGTATTAGCCTGCTCCTTATTTTTAAACGTTATTTATATAACATATGGTTTGGTGTGATTTTGGGTCTTATATCTATATTTTATAGTTTAAATTTGTACCATCATTGGATAATTACACAACATTCTACTGCATTATTCGGCTTTGTTTTTTATCTCTGGTTAGGTGTTTATATGAATAGATTCTATGATCAGTTAAAGAAATGGATTGAAAAAACTTCTTTATTGAGTCTTGTTGTAGCTGTGGTTATTACCTTTCTGCTTGCTGATTGGGAAGCTGCTTATCTATTAAAATCAGGTAATCCTGATCCCTACAATACCTTGAGGATAAGTAATATAATCTACTCAATAGTTGCTTTTGTGCTAATGCTAAAGATTGGCAATATTCCTTCACTTCAGAGAAGGCTAGATCCCAGAAATACCACTTTTGGCATCTATCTTATTCACGCTGTTGTAATAGAAAGAGTTTTTCCCCTTATATTTGTTCCTTTTCATTTAGATCCAAAGAATTTTTCTGTTTGGACAAACATAGGTTATTCCATATTGAAATTTTCAATTGCATATTTCGTAACTTTATTTCTAGTTAAATTAATTTTGAAAACTAAAATGCGATGGTCTGTTGGTGGTAAATAATAACATGGATAATATAAATTTTAAAGCTACCTATGGTGTTTTTAACATTAATATGGACGCTATTGAAGTTATTGATGTAACTGAATTGGTTTTGCAAAAATTCCAAATTGGCAGTAAAATCCACATTCCAGCGAAGCAAAACTTTAATGAGGTGTTTTCTGACCCTAAATTTGGAAAAGTGAAGTTTTTACAACTCGACTATAATGGCAGGAAACATAACATTATAGAAGACAACTATGATGCGGATATCGAAATTGATCTCAAAGAGAGATCAAAAAAAATAAAGATAGTTTATTATATTTATGTTAATCGAAATTCTAACTGGCGTGGAATAATTTCAGGGCAACTATTTCAACTCAAAAGTTATGGCATTTTAGATGAAGCTGATTTATACATTCATATTACAGATACTAAGGATGATACCCTTTCCATTATCGAACTAATTAAGGACTTAGCACCAGATGCTATAATCAGTATATCAAAGGAGAATAATTTTGAATATCCTGGAATTAAATTAGTTTATGATTTGGCCCATCAAGATCCTGATAGTTATTTAATATACTTTCATTCAAAAGGAATGAGTTATAATGTTCACTCCCGTAAAAATGAAGAAATAATATTGCTTAAGCTTACATTTGAGAATTGGAGGAAAAAACTGCAAATCTTCAATAACAAAAAAATAAACAAAATCGGTTTACTACCTGCTATTGGCGACAATCGCGATTCAGAAAAACAAGGTACTAGGGGTGGGTGGATATGGTTTAATTTTTGGTATGCCCGGGCAAGTTATATTATTAATTGTGATGAACCTTTTATAACTGAGGACCGTTATTATTTCGAACATTGGCTGGGATTGCAGAACGGTAAATTAATAATCACAGACGATTGTTTCAATTTACATAAAGTAAGAAAACAATCTTATTTTACACCTAGTCAGGCTTCCTTAGAATTAGAGAATCTAACAAAAAAAACCATTCTTTAATTTTCAGTATGGAAAATCCTCTAATCTCAGTTGTGATGTGTACTTATAATGGAGAGAAGTATCTAAAAGCACAGATAGAGAGTGTTTTAGCCCAAACGTACACAAATTTCGAAATCATCATTGTAGACGATTTTTCCTCTGATAATACTGTTAATATTATTGAAGAGTACGCTAACCAATATCAATTTATTCAGTTTAGTAAAAATGAAAGGAATTTAGGATTCAATAAGAATTTTGAAAGGGCAATCGGATTAGGTACAGGAGATTTTATTGCGATCTGTGATCAAGATGATATCTGGTATAGTAATAAATTGGAAAGGTTACAGCTTGAGATTGGCAGTAAAGGAGTAATATTTTCTAATTCGAGATTAATAGATGAAAACGGTGAGCCTTTAGGACAGTTGCTATTAGAAAATCCGAAATTTGAAAAATTTGATTACAGGTCTATTTTAATAAACAATTATGTAACTGGGCATACCATCTTAGCTAAAAGAATGTTTTTGCTAAAAACATTCCCATTCCCAGAACATGGCTATTATGATTGGTGGATTGGATTTTTGTCAAGTTATTATAATGAACTTGGGTATCTTAACGAAGTTACAACGGATTACAGGGTTCATCGAAATTCAGTTGTTCATCAAGAAATTTTTTTGTCTGATTCCGATTTATCTGCCTTAGCAATAGTCGACTATAAATCGACTAAGAACCAGCTGCGTTATTTTTATAATTTTCTTAAACAAAAGGGAGAGGAATCATTTATTAATCATCTAATGGATTTGTATTTAGGTGATAAAGGTTTTTTTGATAGTGCTTTAAATTTTATTTTCTTTTTTAATCACTATAATATACTCTTCCCGTTACAAAAACGGAGGAAATTTTTGAGCAAAGGCAAATTCTTGTTTATAAGAGAATATTGGAATAACATTAATAAATGTAAACAAAAAACAGCTAGCATTAATTAGGTCTATGATATCAATAATTATAGCCTCCGTAAATAAAGATCAGCTTTCTGATATTAAGGAGAACATTGCTGCAACCATAGGAGTTGAACATGAAATTATCTGTTTCGATAATGCTGATGGAAAACGTGGATTATGCGAAATTTACAATGAAGGGGCAAAGCAGGCCAAATATCAGCTACTTTGCTATATGCACGAGGATATCAGTATTAAAACGAAAGACTGGGGTATTATTGTTGCGGATATTTTTAATGAAGACCAGAAAATAGGATTGATTGGTATAGCCGGGAATAGTTATAAAACTAAAGTCCCGTCTGGATGGTTTTGTAGCGCCGGTGAAAAAAAAATCAATTATGTTAATATTCTTCAACGCTATAAATTTAGTGAAGATAAAACAAAACACATTTCTCAAAACGTAAAAAATGAAAAGTATTCAAGCGTAGTTGTTGTAGATGGCGTTTGGTTCTGTACCAAAAAAGAAATAGTTGAAGCCAATAATTTTGATGAGGAAACATTTAAGAAGTTTCATTGTTATGATCTGGATTTTTCACTTCAGGTACATAAAACACATCGTGCGGTTGTAACTTTTCAAGTATTATTAGAACATTTCTCAGAAGGAAATTATTGTAAAACTTGGATAGAGGAAACACTAAAATTACATGAAAAATGGGCCGCTGATTTACCGATAGATGTAGAAGGGTTATCAAAAAAAGAAAGTTTCTTTGCTGAAAAACATGCATTCAAATTCTTTCTAAAGCAGATGAAAATATCTGGATATAAAAAGATAGAAATATTTAAAATATTTTGGCGAAGTAAACTAAGAAAAAACAACTTTAGTCTATTTTTAATGCTAAATAAAGAAATTTGGCGCAGTTAAATCTGATAACCTGCTTCTTTAAAGTAAGGTTCCCAAAAACGGATATTTTTATCCCATGCATGGCAACCAAAAGGCATGTTTCCTTTAATTAAAGTCATTGCCCTTTGTGGAGCTGTTTCAATGGAAAATTTCAATGCCACTTTGTAAGTAGGGATCTTTATTCTCTTCTTCTTTCGATTCACTTCTATGGTCCAAAACATGTCTTCATGATAATCGCTGCTGTTCCGGCCAACGAAGTTTTCTACGAGTTCTTTTTCTTGAATACAGATATTATAAAAAGATTTAACTTTTCTCAATGAAAAGCCTCCATTGCCGACATGATTGTATAATTGTCGCTCTATGTCAGGCCGACCTTGTTTATCAAGTAGATTATATCTTCTGTGCAGGTAGGATCTAATCTTCTCTTTAGTCTTTTTAAATAAAGTTGGGAATTCTTTTTCTCTCAACCATGGAGCACCTATATAATCATAACCTAAGCTGCACCAATATTTTAATTCATTTTTAAATACGAAAGCATCCAATTGATAGAGGAGTAGATAGGTATAATTCAAGAATTTCTCATAAAAGAGCTCCGAAAGCATTAAATCGTTGTAACTAAATACGCTCTTAAAATAAAAACTTGGGAAAGACACCTCACTATAAGAGAATCCTATCTGCATATTCGATATGTCTAAATCATCTGGTTTGAGTATTACAATATCATAATCAGACAATAACTTTCCACATTGGGTCAAAGCTATCTTTTCATAAAATGAAAGCTCGGACTTGTAAACTGGTATTACAATTACGCAAGAACTATTCATTTTAGTTTCTATTAAATTTTGGCAAAAATAAAAGTATAATATTCATAAAGCCTTTCAAAATTTTATAGGCTATTGGATACTTTTTTATATACATAAATTGTTCTGCCTTTTTAAACTTTATCTCTTTCAAATATTCATAGTCCTTAACAAATTCAGGGAAATATCTATTCAAAGAAGCATCTCTTTCTTTGTTGATTTCTGGATGATTCTTTGAATTTGCGGATATTCCGGTTCCATCATAAGTTACAATTACACAATCTAAGTGTTTATATGAAGCCTCGCGTTTACAAATGGCATAAGTGAAGAATTCCCAATCAGATACAAATTTGAGATTTTCATTATATAAAAAAATATCCTTAAACAGCTTTGCCTTAATAAAACTTGCTTGATGAGAGATATTTTGTTCATAAAAAAAAGCGAAATTTAACTTTTTAGGAAAAGTGCGAATCTCTTTTTTTATTCCATCAATTTGTAGGATATCTCCATAGTAAATATCATATTGACCATTTAATTCAGCATTCAATTTCTCTAAAATGGTATTATCAATTAAAGAATCTCCACTATTTAAAAACATTAAATAATCACCTGTTGAAATCTTAATGCCCTTATTCATTGCGTTATATATACCACTATCTGCTTCAGATACAGAATAGCTAAAAAACGAAGAATATGTAATAAGGAGATCTTTACTTCCATCCGAACTATTTCCATCAATAATGATAAACTCAAAATCTTGCCAAGTTTGGCTTACTACGCTTTGAATTGTTTTTTGTAACCCTGCCTTATTGTTGTAATTGATAGTTATAATTGATAATTTTTTACTCATACTCGATCTAGGTTATACTTTAATTATTCACAAATCGATTTCTTTAATTCATATCTCTATTAATTATCTTGAAAATAGCCTTTCCCTTACACTTCCTTACAAAAGGTTATTAAATGCCCTCAACTTTATTTTAAGTGATTTAACTACTTCAAAAATAGTTTATCAAGATTTTTATAGCAGTGTTCTCTTTCGTAATTGATGCTAAAAGCAGCCAATGCACTTTCTGCCTGTTTTTTATATTCAGATTCGTCGGTTAATAGTTTCATGATATTATTTGCAAATTCAACGGGGTCATCACTAACCAAGCAGCCATTATTGGTTTTGTTGATCAGCCCGTCAATGCCCCTGGTATTACAAACTATTGGTAAACCATAAGATAGTGCTTCTACCACTTTTATCTTGGTTCCTGTGCCTGTTAGCATGGGGCATAGTGCTATTTTGGCATTTTGGTAATAGGTTGATAAATCTTCGGCAAAGTTTATAGTAATTAGATTTGGACCTTTAATAGAAAGGTGCTCGTTAATCTGCCCAATTACACAGATCTGTATACCGGTTGGCAATAGCGGATATACATTGTTAAAAAACCAATTGGCAGCTTTTTGATTATGTATATTATCGCTCGCCACATAAATCAGATCAAACGATTTTTCTTTAACAGCATGAAAATTTTCTGGTCTATCCAGCATCATTGGCGCTAATACAACCCTGTTTTTACAGAATTGGCTAAAAACATACTGTTCTTCTACAGAAATGGCCAAAGCAATATCAAATAAAGAAATTCTTCTGATCTCTTCATTAAAAGATTGGCCGATATTCACCTTTTTTTGAAGTTGAGCGGTTATAAAATCGTGCATATCAATTACTTTCACCGATTTTTTTGTTAGCGGATTATTCTCTATAACCGACGCCCAACTGGCATAATTGATAAAAATATAATCATAGTGGTTATTTTTTAAAATTCTATTGAAAGCCCTCTTAAATCGTAAAGTAACCAGTTCGGGGAATTGTAGCGGAAAGAACCATAGTCTATTTTGATAGAAAAAATTTGGCAGCTTATAAAAAAGCAGATAGTAGAGTATATTTTTCTTAGATGGTTTTTTTTTAATTACGTAAGTATTATTTGCCAGGTCAGCTTGTTTAAAGGTCTTAATGTCTGTTTCGTTCCAGCGACCGGTGAAATATTCGCTTACAAAATCAATTTCAAAGTTTCTTGATTTAAAATAGCTTAACATACTTAAAGCCCTGGTTCTGTTACCCGCATTTTTTTTCAGCGGATTATCAGGCATAAAAAAGAGTATTCTCCTCATCTAAATATTTAGTCGTTAAAGGTCTGCATATCAATTAAACGCCTATATAATCCGTTTTTATTCATTAACTCATTGTGGCTTCCGGTTTCTACTACGCTACCTTTATCTATAACAATAATTTTATCGGCATGTTGGATCGTACTTAAACGGTGAGCAATTACAATTGAGGTCCGGTTTTTCATCAGGTTATTTAAAGCATCTTGCACTAATTTTTCTGATTCAGTATCCAGCGCAGATGTTGCCTCATCTAAAAGCATGATTGGCGGATTAGCCAATACAGCCCTTGCAATACAAACACGTTGTTTCTGTCCACCAGAGAGTTTATTCCCTCTATCTCCAACAAAAGACTGGTAGCCGTTCTCTGTATTCTCTATAAAATCATGTGCATTTGCAATTTTTGCTGCCGCAACAACTTCTTCTATGGTTGCATCTGGTTTGGCAAATGCAATGTTATTAAAAATAGTATCGTTAAATAAAAAAGACTCTTGATTAACGGTTCCCATTTGCGCCCTAATGCTTTCTACAGTTAGCGCTCTGTAATCATGTCCATCTATTTTGATCGTTCCTGATTTTGGATCATGGAAACGTGGAAGCAAATCCATCAATGTACTTTTTCCCCCACCTGATGGACCAACCAAGGCTACAGTTTTTCCTTTTTCAATGTCGAAGGTTATTGAGTTCAAGATTTGTTTTTCTCCATAACTGAATGATACATTTTGAAGGCTGATTGTACTGTTAAAACCATCTAGAACTTTTGCATCGGGTTGATTAACGAGCGATGGTTTAGTATCGATTAAGTCTAAAACACGTTCTCCAGCAGAAATTCCCGAATGTATTCCGCTAAACGAATCGGTTAAAGCTTTAATAGGCTGCATCACCTGAGAGAATGTTGCGAGGTAAACCACAAAATCTGCAGCTTCAAGATCTCCCTTTCCGCTTAAAATCAAGGTGCCACCATATAATAGGATAAATACAACAACCAAAACCCCGAGTGTTTGCGAAACTGGTGAAGCAAGCTGTTGCCTTCTTGCCATCTTTCGGTTCAAGTAAGAATAAAACTTGTTTTCGTCATCGAACTTTTGCTTCATTCTTTCTGTAGAATTAAAGGCTTTGATAATCTTTATTCCACTGAGCGATTCATCTAAAAATCCAATCATTTTTGCAAACGATTCGTGCGATTGCGTTGCCTGCTGCTTTAATCTTTTTACTATTTTGCTGATAATAAAACCAGATATTGGGATAACCAACAGTGAAAATAACGTTAATTTCAATGATATAGAGATTAAAACCCCTACAAAAAACATAAGCTGGAGCGGTTCTTTAAAGACCACTTGTAGGGTATTGGTTACGGTAAACTGAACCACCTGTACATCTGATGCTACCTTTGAAATGATATCGCCCTTGCGCTCATTGTTAAAGTAGCCTACGTGTAAATTCATTACATTATTAAAAACTGTTTTTCTTAAATTTAATAAGGTATGTACTCGTAAATCTTCCATGAAACGCTGAGAGAAATAGCGAAATAAGTTGGATAAAAATACGGTTACAATAATTACAACGCAAATAATTTGCAATGCGTGTATTTTATCGTGTGCAATTATGGCATCCATGTAATCATTAAACTTACCAAGAAAATTTAATGAGCCTGAAGCTTTATCCGGTTTAATGTCTGTAACAGTTTTGCCAAGAAACAAAGCTTGCATAAGCGGGCCAAGCAGTGTGAATAAAAAAGTATTAAAAATAATAGCGAATAATGTTGCAATGACGTAAGGTATGGCAAACTTTTCTATAGGCTTGGCAAATGATAATAAACGAAAATATGTTTTCATTATGTATTGTATATATAACGGAACTTAGGGAAGTCTTGCCGTAAAAAAATATAATAAAATTCAGGCAAATGTACGGTTTTTCATACAGATCAATAAGGTGATGGTAATCTTACATAATTACAATTACATTCTTGGTTTTAAGTGGATTGATTTTTAGCATAAAACTTATTTTTCATTGCTGTTTTCTAAACATTCATGATATAAATTCAAATACTGATTCGCTGCTCTTTCCCATGAAAATTTTTCAGCTTGGGCAATCATTTCACATGAACGATTGCGATCAGTAAAATCTTTCATCCCGTTTGTAAATACCTCCTGCATATGTTCAGGCTCAAAATGATCAAAGTAATATGCAGCATCGCCACCAACCTCAGGAAGCGAGGTGAATTTTGATAAAAAAACAGGTTTTCCAAAGTGCATGGCTTCAATTACAGGAAGACCGAAACCTTCGGCAACCGAAGGGAATAAAAAGGCCTCGCAATTTTTGTAATACCAGGCTTTATCTTCGTCAGAGATTGGCCCTGTAATATGTACCCTATCTAAACAGTTGTATTTTTCAGCTTCTTCTAAAATTCTTTGTTTATGTGGAGTTTCTCTGCCCGAAATAACAAGATGAAAGTCATTTCCTTTTAATAAAGCCGGCAGCAGGTGAAATCCTTTCTGTACCGATAATAACCCTATCGTAAATAAGAAAGGTTTCGGAGGAACGAAGCTTGGGCTGTGCTTTTCGTCTGAAATTAGTTTATCTGCACCATTATAAATCACACTAACTTTTTCTTTGGCCTCAGGGAAATAGTTAACTACGTCATTCGCAACAAACTGCGATATGCATACAATTTTATCACACCGTGATATAAGCTTGCCAAGTTTTTTTAGATAAACCTGAATTCTGTGCGGCTTGCTAAATTTTAAATGAACCTTGTTCATGTCATGAACAGTCATTATTTTTTTTGCGTTTACTTTGCTTGGTCGTAATCTGCAGGTCTGATCAGATAGATGGACAACATCAAAATCATTCCTGCCCTTAAAAAATAACCGATCTAATCTCGATAGATAAATGATATTAACCAAGCCGTTAAAAAGATATTGAGTGTGTTTAAAGAGATAAAATTTTAATTCAAATTTTCCTTTGTTTTCCTGGATCAATGCATCGCCCAATCCTTTTCCAAACGAAAAATAACCGCAATTGGCATCTTTCATCGAATCAAAAGTTACTAAGACTTTAGGCTTTTTCATTAAACAATATTATTAAATGAAGTAAATATAGATAGATTTAAATTGTAGCTTATTTTACAATTTTATAATTCCTGTATTCAAACAGCCGAATGCCTGTTAAATCTTCAATTTTTTGCAAAACGCTCCTGCGGAAATTCATTTTTGGCGTTTCTTTAGTTAAATCTTTATCAAATTTCCAGTTTGCTGTGGCAATTCTTGCCTGCATAACTTTTGGATGGGTACCTTTAAAATGAACCAAACGATCGGCATTGTGCATATCAAAGGATTCTTGTACGGGATAATTTTCTTCAATCCATTCTTCTGTTTGATAAAACTGATTAAAGTTCCGCACTTTACCTTGTAATCCTTTTGGAGGTTTAACCCAGCCATAATGATAAATATAAGCATCGATTAACTTAACCTGAAGTTTTCTGTCGTTAATTCTGAAGCCTTGTGCATCGCGGTAAGATTTTAC
Organism: Pedobacter sp. W3I1; assembly: GCF_030816015.1. Lineage (NCBI taxonomy): Bacteria > Pseudomonadati > Bacteroidota > Sphingobacteriia > Sphingobacteriales > Sphingobacteriaceae > Pedobacter > Pedobacter sp. W3I1. The sequence continues at coordinate 6,359,486 of NZ_JAUSXN010000001.1, read as the reverse complement.
TCCTGGTAAATTTTTTATAACCCGAACTTCTCTTCTATACCAGCGTCTGGATTCAGCCAGATAGTCATAAGAAGCATAAAAATGCTTGTATTTTAAAAGAAGTGCTTCAACATTGTTGTTGTTGAGCTCTTCTTCCATTTCTTTTCTAATCAGCGGAAGATAATCTTCATGTATGGCCTCATCACCTTGAATGTAGATCATCCAATCGGTATCTTTACTTATTTCTGCCAGAGCCTTATTGGTTTCATCGGCAAAAACTCGTCCGCCTTCTCTTATGCTTTCATCCCAAACGGTATCAATGGTTCTGATTTTAGGATCGATGCTTTTAACCATTTCAGAAGTTTCGTCTGAGGAATTTCCCAATGCAACGATAAAATCATCACACAAAGGTAATACCGAAAGTATGGCTTCTTTTGCTGGATAATCGTTTACAATTGCATTTCTTAAAAAGGTAAAACCGGTAACTTTCATTCTAGGGGCGCTTTGTAGCTGATAATTTTTGTTTATTTGTACAAAGATAGTTTTATTGATGAATACGCATCTATCCATTTTAAGCGAAGTAAGGGCGGGGAATTACAAGGTTTTGGCAAGAACATTAACCCTTGTCGAAAATAACATTACACCAGCTGATTCGATTTTAAGAGATCTGGATAGTCGGGTTAATGTTCCGGTTTTAGGGATTACTGGCCCTCCTGGTGCAGGTAAAAGTACCTTGGTAAATGCAATAGCCAGTCATTTTGTTGTGAAGGGAATGCGTATTGCGATATTGGCAATAGATCCTACATCCCCATTTAATTTTGGTTCTTTGTTGGGCGATCGTATCCGTATGGCGAGTCAGTTTAACAATCCAAATGTTTTTATCCGTTCGTTGGCTACACGTGGCGCTTTGGGTGGTATTTCGGCAAAAACTATCGAAATGGTTGATGTTTTAAAAGCAGCTAATTTTGATCTGATTATTGTCGAAACTGTCGGTGTTGGGCAATCGGAAGTAGAAATTGCAGGACTGGCTGACAAAACTGTCGTTGTTTTGGTTCCCGAATCTGGAGATGAGGTACAGAATATCAAATCTGGTTTGATGGAGATTGCCGATTGTTTCGTGATAAACAAGGCTGATAGAGAAGGGGCAGACGTTTTTGTCAATAATTTAAAGAAAATTGTTCATCAGGGCACGAGGACTATCCCAATATTAAAAACGGTGGCCGATAAAAATACAGGTATTGATGAACTATGTAGATGGATAATCAAGCCTCTTACTTCTGATCATAACAGAAAGGCTTTTCTTTTTGCAGAGAAAGCCTGGAGGCTCATTCAACACGAAAAAATGAGGGTTATAGATAAAAAAAGGCTGCTAGAAAAAGTTCAGGCAGCCTTGAAAGAAGAAGATTTTAATATTTACCGTTTAGCTGATGAGTTTAATAATGGTTAAATAAAACTGCTAACTGCTAACTGCGAATTGTCAATTGAGAACTGTAATTAACTGTTCATGATATCCTCAATTTCTTCAGCTTCTAATGGGATATCGGCCATTAGATCTACATTTCCATTTGCGGTGATCAGAATATTATTTTCTAAACGGATGCCTAAGCCTTCCTCCGGAATATAAATGCCTGGTTCAACCGTAAGGATGTTTCCGTTAGCAAATGGCGTATATCTTCCTGCAAAGTCGTGTACATCTATACCTAAGTGATGCGAATTGCCGTGCATAAAATATTTTTTGTAAGCCGGCCACGTTGCGGTCTGATTCTTCACGTCAGTTGTAGAAATAAGTCCGAGATTAATCAGTTGTTCAGTCATAATTTCGCCAACTTGTTCGTGGTAGGTATTCCATATGGTTCCTTCGCCAATTAATTTAATCGACGCTTTCATTACGTACAGTACTGCATTGTATACATCTTTTTGTCTTTTGGTGAACCGACCGTTGACAGGGATGGAGCGGCTCATATCTGCGTTGTAATTGGCATATTCTGCACCAAAATCGAAAAGGATTACGTCTCCATCTTTACATACCTGGTTATTATCGTTGTAGTGTAAGATGTTTGCGTTATGGCCGGAAGCAATAATAGGAGTGTAAGCATGGCCTGTTCCGCCTTGGCGGATAAATTCATGTATAATCTCCGCCTCAATTTCATATTCTTTAACACCAGGCTTGGTAAATTTTAATACCCTAATAAAAGCATCGCGGGTTATTGCCGACGCCTTTTTGGTCAGTTCGATTTCAACATCTGATTTAACTGCACGTAAATTACGCATAATTGGTGCCGAGCGTTCATAATGATGCAATGGATATTTCGCCCTCATTTTCTCAATGAAACGAATATCACGATAAGGAACTTCGTGGGCATACCTATCATTTTCATTTGTGTTTAAATAAATATGTTCGGCATAGTTCACAATGCTATGCAGTATGTTGTCAAAATCCTCTAACCAGTATACAGCTTGAATACCTGAAGCCGCTTTAGCTTGCTCTTTAGTATACTTGTATCCTTCCCAAACTTTAATGTAATCGTTAGTCTGTCTTAAAAACAGGACTTCTCTGTACAATGGATTAGGACAATCAGGAAATAATAATAATATTGTTTGTTCTTGATCAATTCCAGATAAATAAAATAAATCGGGATTTTGCTTAAAAACAAAGTTCTGATCACCACTTCTGGGAAATTCATCACTTGAATTAAATATAGCTAATGAATTGGTTTTTAGTTTGTTAGTAAAGTTATTTCTATTTAAAATAAATAATGACTGATTGATGGTAGGATATTTCATGAAAATGGTATTTTTATATGGGCAATGGCCAAATGTAATAAAATGATTAATTACTGTGAAGTTTGGAACGGAGTTTGTATAAAAGTTTGAAAATTTAAAATTTTGTTTAATTTTGCGATTACTAAAAAATTAATCAATTAAATTGTTTAACCCTTAAAAAAGAAAAAGATTATGAATTATTCTACTTTAAAGAAAAGTGTTGCGCTTTCTTTAGTGGCATTAACAGGAGTTGCTTCTCTTGCTGTCGCTCAGGATGCACCTGCAACAACTTCTGCTGCCAAGGTATTTGGTGGTAGAGGACAGTACAGAACTTGGTCTATCGGTGTACATGGTGGTGTTTTAATGCCAGTTGTTGCTATCGGCGGTTCAAATGACTTTAACAAATGGGATGCTAACTTAGGTTACGGTTTAAACATCCGTAAACAATTAGGTCACTCATTCGGTTTAGAATTAAACGGAACTCGTGGTAAACTTTCAGGTACTAACGAAGGTATTTCTAACCCAGCTGTAAAAGACTTCGAAACTGAATTACAATATGCTGTAGATTTACGTGGTGTTGTAAATGTAGGTTCTATCGATTTCTTACGTCGTGAGAACTCAGTAGGTTTCTTCTTAACTGCTGGTGCTGGTTATATGGCTTATGCTCCAAAAATTACTTTAGCTAATGGTTCACAAATCGACTGGAAAGGTAAAGCTACTGGTCCTGCTGATGACAAACATGATGCTAAAGATTACGTAAAAGGTTTCTACATTCCAGTTGGTGCTGGTGTTAAATTCAAAGTTTCTGAGCGTGTTAACTTTAACTTAGGTTACACTATGAACTTTGTTGATGCTGATAACTTAGACGGAGTTTATGCAAAAGGTCAAACTAAAGATAAATTCTCTTACGGTTATGCTGGTTTAGAATTCTCTTTAGGTTCTTCTGCTAAACCAAGTTTAGAGTGGACTAACCCATTAGCTACTATGTACGATGAGTTAAAAGATCCAACTTTACGTCAAGAAGTTGAAGCATTGAAAAACCGTGTTTCTGCTGTTGAAAAATCTGTTGAAGATTTGAAAAAAGATACTGATGGTGATGGTGTTGCTGATCAATTCGATAAATGCCCAGGAACTCCTGCTGGTACTGCTGTTGATGGTTCAGGTTGTCCTCTTCCAAAAGCTGCTCCAGTTGATTCAGTAGCTTCAAATGTAACTGGTTTCGAAAAAATCGGTTTCGATTTCAACTCTTCAGTTTTAAAAACTGAGTCTTACCCTACTTTAGATAAATTATCTTCAGTGTTACGTGAAAACGGTGGTAAAGTAACTGTAAACGGTTACGCTTCAAGCGAAGGTACTGCTGCATATAACTTGAAATTATCTAAAGACAGAGCTAACTCTGTTAAAACTTACTTAGTAAACTCTGGCGTTAACGCTAGTCAAGTTGCTACTAAAGGTAATGGCGAAGCTAATCCAATTGCTTCTAACGATACTGAAGAAGGTCGTATCCAAAACCGTCGTGTTGAAACTGCTAGAAACTAGTATTTCAATATAAGATTTAAAAAAGTCCTGATGAAAGTCAGGACTTTTTTTATGCCTTTTAATTTTCTGTGTTAAGCTTTTTAGCTAAGTTTGTATTATGTACTTCTTTAGAAAAAAGGATCCCAGCAGGCCAAATAATATCAATCTGAGAATTATGCATTTTATCAATGCATTGGCCATCTTAATTTTTCTTGCAGGTATCATCTACAAGCTTATTCAGTGGCTTGCTAAATAACCCCAAATTGTATGAAACAAATTATTAAAACAACTAATGCTCCAGCTCCGATTGGACCATATAGCCAGGCTGTACAAGCTGGAAACTTTTTATTCGTATCAGGCCAGGTAGCCATCAATCCTGAAAATGGAGAATTAAACATTGGTAATATTGAAGAAGAGACGCATCAGGTAATGCGTAACCTTAAAGCAGTTTTGCTTGAGGCAGGTTTAACTTTCGATAACGTAGTAAAGTCTACTATCTTTTTAAGCGATATGGGTACCTTTGCTCAGGTAAACGAAGTTTACGGACAATACTTTACTGCTGATTTTCCAGCTCGCGAAACAGTTCAGGTTTCGGTATTGCCTAAAAATGTTAATGTAGAGATTTCAGTAATTGCCATTGCAGGCTAATTTTGGCAAACAGTAAAGCAAATATTTTATAGCGGGCATTGTTCCCTACATTATCTGGGGAACAATGTCTATACCTTTGCGTAATATAAAAGGTTTTCCAACACACGAAATTTATACTACAGAATATTTGTTTCCATTATTGTTGTTTGGGCAACCATTCTTTTATTCAGAAGAGAAGCATTAAAAAATGATTGGAATTTCTAAAATCATTAAGCACCCGCAAGAAGACCAGACTATTGTTACTTACCGTGGTGGCGTCATTTCTGATTACAGGAAACTGGTTCACCTATATTTATGCTGTAAATAGTGTGAGTTTAAAGGCCGCCGCCTTTGCTTATATGGTGTGCCCGCTGTTTAACTGCACTTTGTGGTTTTATCATCTTAAAAGAGCAGCTAAAGAGGGATAAATTGTGGCACTTGTAATTGCATTTATTAGCATCTTTCTATTGGCAACGGGTTCATTACTCAAAGTAATTTGGGCTGTTATATAATCTATCTAATCCTATAGTTGCTTTTGCCGTTGCATTTTTCTACTTTAAGGAGAAAATAGATCTGCACCAACTTTTCGCCTATTTGCTTTTGCTGCTATCGATCGTTATTTTTAATGCGGCTTTGCTAAAGAGTGTTGTTTACAAGAAACAGTAAAATATTTTGTTTAATTCGGTATTAGATACACCTGTTGAGTTTTTGAAAGGCGTTGGACCAAGTCGTGCCGATGTTTTGAAAAAGGATCTCGGCCTGTTCACTTATCAGGATATGCTGGCGCACTATCCGTTCAGGTATATCGACCGTACAAAATATTTTAAGATTAACCAAATCAATCCTGACTCACAGTATATCCAGATTATCGGGCGTGTGATCAGCAAAAGGGTAATCGGCGATAAAAGAGCAAAACGTATTGTCGCGGTTTTTAAAGATGAAACCGGAATCATGGAATTGGTTTGGTTCCAGAGCTTAAAGTGGGTTGACGATCATATCACCGTTGGCACCGCTTATGTGGCCTTTGGGAAACCAAGCATCTTTAACGGAACATTCAGTATCTCACATCCGGAAATGGAACTGTATCAGCGCCAGCAGGTGGGGCGAGGTAATTTAACCTTGCAGCCGGTTTATAACTCAACAGAAAAGCTTAAAAAATTTAATCTCGATTCAAAGGGTCTTCAGCGTTTAATTGCAGGCCTGTTAGATCAGATTATCCCTCAGGTTCCAGAAAATTTACCACAATATATCATTGATAAATATCAGCTGCCAGATAAAAGATTGGCCTTACTGAATATCCATTTTCCTAAAAATCAGAAGGATTTAAGCGCTGCAGAAAGACGCCTTAAATTTGAGGAGTTATTCTTCATCCAGTTACAGCTTCTACACAATAAACACTTACGCCAGTTAAAATTTAAAGGTGTAACTTTTGAAAAGGTTGGTGAAAAAGTGAACCGCTTTTATAACGAATTTTTGCCCTTCGAATTAACTAATGCACAAAAGCGTGTAGTTAAGGAAATCAGAATTGATACACAACGAGGTGTGCAAATGAACCGGCTTGTTCAAGGCGACGTAGGGAGTGGTAAAACCGCTGTTGCATTGATGAGTATGCTTTTGGCAAATGATAACGGCTACCAGGCTTGTATGATGGCTCCTACAGAAATTTTGGCCCGTCAGCACTATGCCTCTATTACAGAACTTGTAACCAACGACCTGGTGCGCGTTGCTATTCTTACTGGAAATACCAAAAAGAAGGAGCGTACTGTTTTGCATGAGCAATTGGAGAATGGAGAAATCGATATTTTAATTGGAACGCATGCCCTGATTGAAGATAAAGTTCAGTTTAAGAATTTGGGGCTGGTTGTGATTGATGAACAGCATCGTTTTGGTGTGGAGCAACGTGCTAAACTTTGGCGGAAAAATATCATTCCACCACATATTCTCGTGATGACCGCTACACCAATTCCGCGTACTTTGGCCATGACCTTATATGGCGATCTGGATGTTTCTGTAATTGATGAATTACCTGCGGGCAGAAAACCCATAGAAACCAAACACCTTTTTGAAGGTCAGCGCCTCAGGATGTTTGGCTTTATGAAGCAGGAAATTGCCAAGGGCAGGCAGGTTTATATCGTTTATCCTCTAATTAAGGAAAGCGAGAAATTGGATCTTTTACATCTCGAAGCCGGAATTGAACAGCTGAGCTATCAGTTTCCGAGGCCCGATTACCAAATGAGTATTGTGCATGGACAAATGCCAAATGCGGATAAACAGTTCGAAATGCAACAGTTTATTGATGGTAAAAGCCAGATTATGGTCGCTACTACCGTAATTGAGGTAGGTGTAAACGTGCCCAATGCTTCGGTAATGGTAATTGAAAATGCCGAACGGTTTGGGCTTTCACAACTGCACCAATTGCGCGGTAGAGTAGGCCGTGGTGCAGAGCAGTCTTTCTGTATATTAATGAGCGGGAATAAACTGAGTAAGGAAGGTAAAATCCGGTTAGAAACCATGGTGAGAACCAATAATGGCTTCGAAATCTCTGAAATTGATTTACAGCTCCGCGGGCCAGGAGATATTACCGGCACACAACAAAGCGGCGTTTTAGATCTAAAGCTTGCAGACCTGGCTAAAGACCAGATTATTTTGTCTGAAGCACGTAATACCGTAATTGCACTTTTCGAAGATGACCCACAATTAAGTAAGCCCGAAAATGCCATACTAAAAGCATACCTGCAAAAATTGGAAAGAGGCATTTCTTTCGATAAAATAAGTTAATTCAGCAATCCTACCAGATTCTTTTCACCCAGTCAAACTCTTTCTCTCATATTTGCAATAATATCTGATGCTGTATAATTAGTGCTACTTTGTGTAATTTGTAATTGTTTTTTTACGAGTCAACCCCTCATAATTATTATTTTACCCCCTTCTTTAAATCCCTAATATTCCTATCTTGCAGTTAACCAAATATGAACTGTGTAGTCGGTAAGTCCAAAATCGGGTAGGTCGTACCCAGTGGTTTTCAGTCGCCGAAAATGGTTTTTAAGCCAATGGGTAGGGGATTTCATATGGTTAATAATAAGTTATTGATATAATTCGGAGGGGCCTTAATTTTTTTGATGGTAATGTGTGTAAGCGATTATGTCGATAACTCATATTTAAAATGATTTGTATAATGACAGTTCATATTACTTATGAGTATTAAATTATAATACAACTAATACTAAACAAAATAAATTAAAACCTATGAAAAAAAATCTATGGAAGACTTTTGCCAGAAGTAGCATGTTTCTTGCCTGCGGTAGCTGTCTCATTTTTTCACCATTTGCCGGCTCATCAGCTGAAGCAGTGTTACATGAAAAAGAGCGCCTCGATTTTTATCAGCCTCCGCTTCAGGATATTATTGTGAAGGGGCAGGTAACTGATGCCAAAGGACCGATTCCTGGAGTAAGTGTTAAATTAAAAGGTGGAGCTGCAACTGCGGTAACAGATGCTTCCGGAAAATTTAGCATCAAAGTACCCGAAGACGCAACTTTGGTGTTTACCTATGTAGGCTATGTAGATCAAGAAGTTCAGGTAAAAAACCAAACCAATATTAATGTCCGCTTATTAGAAAACAATCAAAATTTATCAGAAGTAGTGGTAGTGGGTTACGGAACCCAAAAGAAAGCAGTTGTATCTGGTGCTGTTGCTTCCGTTAAAGGTACAGAATTAGCCAAATCTTCTTCTGTAAACTTAACCAATTCATTGGCAGGACGTTTACCTGGCGTGACTGCATTGCAAGGAAGTGGTGAGCCTGGTTACGATGGTTCTACTATCCGGATCAGGGGTATAAATTCACTTGGAAATAACAACGCTTTAATCGTAATTGATGGGATTCCTAATCGTGCCGGTGGAATTGAAAGGTTAAATCCGAATGATATCGAAAGTGTATCCGTGTTAAAGGATGCATCAGCAGCTATTTATGGCTCGCAAGCTGCAAATGGAGTAATCCTCATCACTACTAAATTAGGAAAAACCGGGAAACCACAATTTTCTTACGATTTTAGTTATGGCCTACAACAGCCTACACGCATACCTAAAATGGCCAATTCTACTCAATATGCTGAGATTTTAAATGAACTGAACATTTTCGGCTCTGATCTTAATCCGAATGAATGGTCGGCAGCATGGAATAGTTTCAAAACAACGGGTACTTATTTATCTACCGGCGGTAAAACGATTAATGCAGCTTACAAACCAGATGAAATCCGGAAATTTGGCGACGGCTCAGATCCTTTAAGGTATCCCAATACTGATTGGTTTAAAACTACTTTCCAAAATTGGTCACCTCAGCAAAGACATAATGTTCAGATTAATGGAGGTAGCGAAAATGTGAAATATTTGCTTTCACTAGGCTACCTAAATCAGGATGGCTATTATAAAAATTCTGCCACAGGTTATCAGCAGTATGATATGCGTTTTAACCTGGAAGCAAAATTAAGTAAGTATATTACTACAACATTGGGGGTAAGTGCGAGAGAGGAAGATCGTAATTTTCCAACGGTTTCAGCAGGTGATATCTTTAGATTCTTAATGCGGGGAAGACCTAACGAGATAGCCATATGGCCTAACGGGTTGCCTGGTAGGGATATTGAATATGGTTATAATCCGGTGGTTTCTACTACAGACTTAACGGGAACTAATAAAGATGTTCGGGATTACTTTCAAACTACCGGTAAAGTAGAAATTAAAATTCCTGGTGTTGATGGATTAAAGGTAACCGGTACAGCTGCAATAGATAAATATTCTGGCAGGCAAAAAAACTGGCAATTGCCCTGGACACTTTACGATTGGGACAAGAAAACGTTTGCAGCAGATGGTGTAACACCAGTGCTTGCAGGTACGGTGCGCTCTCAATACACCGATCCAAGGCTTAGGGAAACCGCAGGCGGACAATTGGCCATAAACTTAACCGGAATGGTTAACTATGATAAAAAGATTAGCGATCATACTATTGGTTTAATGGCCGGTGTAACACGCGAAACAGTTAACAATGACGGTTTTACTGCGTTTAGGAGATACTTTATTTCTTCATCAGTTCAAGAGTTACTTGCAGGTGATGAAAGGGAGCAATCATTAGGCAATAATCCTGGTGATCCAAATAATTTATTTAAAAGAGCACGGTTAAGCTATTTTGGTAGGGCGGGCTATAATTATAAAGAAAAATACCTTGCCGAATTTTTGTGGCGGGTAGATGGATCTTACATTTTCCCAACAGATAGACGTTTCGGTTTCTTCCCAGGTGTATCAGTAGGGTGGAGATTATCTGAAGAACCCTTTTTTAAAGAGAATGTTAAATTCGTCAACAATTTGAAATTAAGGGCTTCATGGGGGCAAATGGGAGCTGAAGCCTATTTCGGAGATGTTTTGCAAGAATATCAATACCTCAGTTTGATGAACTTTGGTACTTATACCTTTAATGATTTGGTAACCAAAACCTTAACTGAAGGCAAAGTGCCTAATTTTGATTTCGGATGGGAAGTGGCAAATAATACCAACATTGGTTTAGACGCATCCTTTTTAAATAATAAATTGTCGTTAGAGTTCGATTACTTCTATAACAAGCGTACAAATATTCTGATTAGCAGAGGTAGCTCAGTGCCTGAAAGCTCGGGTATTACCGATCGTTTACCTCCTGTTAACTTAGGAAAGGTAAACAACAAAGGTTTCGAATTTAAATTAAGTTATAACGATCAGGTTGGCGATTTAAATTTTGGAGTGAGTGTAAACGGTGGCTATGCCAAAAATAAAATCATATTCTGGGATGAAACGCCTGGAGCCCCTGAATGGCAGCGTTCTACAGGTAGAGTAACAAGTTCATGGTTAGTTTACGATTATGATGGTGTTTTTAAAGATCAAGCGGAAATTAGTGCCAATAAATTAAATTATAGTGCGCTAACAGGTAATCTTCGCCCTGGCGACATGAAATTTAAAGACATTAACGGTGATGGTAAAATCAATGCAGACGATAAAATCCGCTTAGATAAAAACGGTACACCAACTTTTACTGGCGGGGTAAACTTTAACGTTCAGTACAAAGGATTTGACTTATCGGTACTTATTCAAGGGGCAACCGGCGGAATGCAGATTGTTGGTCTAACAGAATCGGGAGATATTGGTAACTTCCTGGAGTGGTCGTACCTGAACCGCTGGAGTATCGATAATCCAAGTTCGGTAAACCCGCGCTTATCAAATAGGGGTGCTACCTATTATACCGATAGCAATAATGCATTAAACAATACCTATTGGTTAAGGAGCAATAACTACATCAGACTTAAGAATGTAGAGCTGGGTTATACATTACCAACTACCTGGGTTGAAAAAGTTGGGTTAAATAGTGTAAGGGTTTATGCAAATGGCCTCAACCTGGCAACGCTTGATAAAATCAAGATATGGGACCCTGAATCTACCAATACAAGTGGTCAATACTATCCACAAGCCAGGGTAATTAATATGGGTATTAAAGCCACTTTTTAAGATGTATAGCTATTTATCAATTACAATGAAAAATATGAAAGCAATAATTCAAAATAAAAATCTATTATCTATTGGTTCTTATTACCTTTTTTGCATTTGGATGTAAAAAGGATTTTTTAGACGTAGAATCACCTGGCCAGGTGCCTGCCGAATCGGTATGGAAAGATCCTGCAACTGCGCAGGCATTTGTGAACGATATCTATAACGGATTGGGTAATGGCGGTTTTTCTGAACAGATGTTAGCATCAGTTTCTGACGAAGCCTTGTTTACGCACCCTACCCGTGGAATAGATCTGGTCAATAATGCTACCATTAACCCTTCAACACTCGGTTGGGTAGACGATACCTGGGCGTACAAACAAATGTATAACCGCATCCGGGCCTGTAACATTACCATTGAGAAAATAACCAGCGGTGATAATGCATTGACTAGCCAAACGCTAAAAGATCAGTTATTAGGCGAAGCCTATTTTTTACGTGCTTACTTTTATCAGCAATTATTGCGTTACTATGGAGCCATTCCGATTGTAACAAAAATTTATGTGCTCGATGATAACTATAGCGTAAAGCGAAACACCTATGAGGAGTGTGTAAACTTTATTGTAAAAGATTGCGATGAATCCAATAGATTATTAACCGGCAAAAACATGGAGAAGGGTCGTACAACTGCATTAGCAGCATTGGCATTAAAATCTAGAGTGTTAATCTATGCAGCAAGCGATTTGCATGACAGGGCTAAACTAAATGCTAAAATTAGCGGAATAACTCCTCAAAAATTAGATTTCCTGAGTTACGCGGGCGGCAATCAGGCAGATCGCTACAGGTTAGCTCAAACTGCTGCAAAAGCGGTTATTGATTTGGCTACAGGTTATAAATTAAATCTTTCTGCGCCAGCAACTTCTGACGAGGGAAGGCTAAATTATAAAAGTATCGCAATGGGCGGCGCCAGTAAAGCCCCTGGTGTTGATGCTACTGCGGCTTCAGAATTAATTTTTGCACGTTATTTTATTATTCAAAACAACATCAAACATGCACAACAGAATGGTCCAAACGGTTACCACAACTGGGCGGGCAATACGCCAATAGGCTTATTGGTTGATGATTATGAAATGTTAGATGGCACAAAGTTTAGTTGGACAAATCCAGCTCAAAAGGCCAGCCCTTACCAAAATAGGGATCCACGCTTTTACGCTACTGTTTTATATGATGGTGCTGGTTGGAAACCCCGCGATAAAGCTTCAGGTAACGTTGATCCAGCCAGTCAAATCCAAACTGGTGTATACGATTTAATGGATAACACTACGAGAATTGACTTTAAAGGTTTAGATACACGTGCAAGTTCTATCGAAAACTGGAACGGCAGCTGGACAGGTTATTACTATCATAAATTTATCGATCCAGATCCAAGTATTGTAGACGCCTCTATGTCGCAAAATGTGCCTTGGCCTTTCTTTAGGTATACCGAAGCGGTATTTAATTATATCGAAGCGAGTATTGAGCTTGGTGAACTGGGCAATGCTACAAACTGGTTAAATAAAATCCGTTTCAGGGCAGGTATGCCTGCGGTTACAGCAACAGATCAGGCTGGCCTTAGAGAAGCGTACCGTCACGAACGCCGCATAGAAATGGCTTACGAAGAACAACGTTATCATGATACCCGCAGGTGGTTAATCGCTGGTGAAACATTGGGCAGAAAGACCACTTATATTAAGGTTACCGGTAAATTTAAACCGGGCAAAACGATGTCTGCCCCTTATCATTACGACAATACCATTTACGATTATACCTATAGTCCGGTAGAGGAAAATGCGCAAGAGAACAGAAGTTGGAACGATAAACTTTATTTCAGACCATTTAGCCGAGATGAAGTAAACAAGAATAATTTGCTCGAGCAAAACCCAGGTTACTAAAAACTGCGCTTAATAACCCGATGGATGTGTACAGTCATATTCATCGGGTTTTTTATGTAATAACATTTTGAATTCTGATCTCAAATTTTACTTTTTAATAGAAAAATAAATAATCTTAAACCTTCGTCCATTCCTGTATTTAATTTTCAAAGCTTAGTTTTGCATATAAATTTTTTCCTGTGACAGATTCAGACCCCAACTCCGTTATTGCAAAACCAGATCCATTCGCAGCCCTGCGATATAAAGAATTTAGATCATTCTTGGGCATGCGGTTCTTTTTTACGCTTGCTTACCAAATGCAGGCCGTTGTTATTGGTTACCATATTTACGATTTAACTCACGATCCGTTAAAATTAGGTTTAGTTGGTTTATGTGAAGCCATTCCAGCTATTGGAATTGCATTATACGGTGGTTACATTGCCGATAAAAGCGAAAAACGTGGATTGTTAATCAAGATATTTTCAGGTGTTTGGCTGGCTTCGGTTTTAATGCTGATTATTACCAGTAAATACCTTCACCTTAAAGAAGACCTCATTGTACTCATTATGTATGGTTTGGTTTTTTGCATTGGCTTAGCCAGAGGCTTTTTTGGTCCGGCAACTTTTTCTTTAATGGCTAAAATTGTACCCAAAGAGTTGTATCCAAACTCGAGTACATGGAATAGTAGCAGCTGGCAATTGGCTACCATTATTGGCCCATTAGTTGGGGGGCTGGTAAATTGGCTATGGGGCATTACAGCAGCATATAGTGTAATTGTAGGGTTGGTTTCCATATCATTGATCTGCATATTTACTTTCAAAAAACACCCCGCCACTTACGTGCCTACACAAAATATATTCCACAGCTTAAAAGAAGGAATCCAGTTTGTTTTTAAAACCAAAATGATGGTATGGGCCATGAGTTTAGACCTGTTTTCTGTATTTTTTGGTGGAGCTGTAGCTTTGCTGCCCATGTTTGCCAAAGATGTTTTTCACTTAGGGTCATTTGGATTGGGCATGATGCGTGGTGCAGCATCTTCAGGCGCTGTAATTACCATGTTGGCCATGACCCGCTTTTCGCCAATGGGAAAACCCTGGCGCAACTTGTTAATCGCGGTAACTGGATTTGGCCTTAGCATTATTTGCTATGGTTTATCTAAAAATTTCTATTTAACATTATTCTTTTTGTTCCTGGAGGGATCATTTGATAGCGTAAGTGTAATCATCAGACAAACAATTATGCAATTACTTACTCCTGATGATATGCGGGGGCGGGTTTCGGCAGTAAACAGTATGTTTATTGGTTCATCAAACGAGATCGGTGAATTCGAGTCGGGTTTAACTGCTAAGCTCATGAACCTTGTTCCGGCGGTTGTATTTGGAGGAAGTATGACGATAGCGATAGCAGGTATTACCTGGTTTAAAACACGATCATTAACCAGGTTGAGTTTGCAGGATATTAATGAACAGACTACGAAAATTACTTAACCATTCCGTCATGCTGAATTTAGTTCAGTATCTATCATGCTATAAAAAGGGGGTTCTAAGATAGAGCTCTTTACCACCAATAAATTTCATTTATCGTAAATAATTTGGGCATGCCCCAATCCCGTGAAATACGGGAAAGGGTAGGGCTATCCGTTACAATCTTTTTTGAAGAAAAATCAAAAAAGGATTTCCACTGCTATCCCTCATGCAAAACCCATCGCAGTAAAAAAAATCGTCAGTTATACGTTTGCCCTGGCCACCTAAACCCGATGGCACGGATGCCGATAATGCATCATTGTTTTTATAAACAGCTATCGCAGGAGGAACAGCGGGACAGAACCAAACCGAAGAACTATTGGTATTGCTTTCCAAAAAAAACTATTCAGCTAAGGGCATTTTAGCTTTTTTGAGAATGAAAATGGTCCGTGAGGACACGGACCTTGGCGATAAAGAGAATTATTTTGTTTCAAATAATTTGGGCATGCCCCAATCCCGTGAAATACGGGAAAGGGTCGGGCTATGCGTTACAATCTTTTTTGAAGAAAAATCAAAAAAGGATTTCCACTGCTATCCCTCATGCAAAAACCCATAGCAGTTTAAAAAATAGGCAGTTGTATTTCTGCCCTAGCCACCTAAACCCGATGGCACGGATGCCGATAAAGCATCATTTTTCTTTTTATCGATATTATCGGCAGGAGGAACAGCGGGGCAGAATCAAACCGAAGAACTACAAACATTGCTTTCAAAAAAAATAGACTTATTCTACTAACAGAATTTATTTTTTGAGGAGGAATGGAAATGGTCCGTGAGGACACAGACCATGGCGATAAAGTTTTGTTTCAAATAATTTGGGCATGCCCCCAATCCCGTGAAATACGGGAAAGGGTAGGGCTATCCGTTACAATCTTTTTTGAAGAAAAATCAAAAAAGGATTTCCACTGCTATCCCTCATGCAAAATCCATCGCAGTAAAAAAATCGTCAGTTATACGTTTGCCCTGGCCACTTAAACCCGATGGCACGGATGCCGATAACACATCATTGTTTTTATAAACAGCTATCGGCAGGAGGAACAGCGGGACAGAACCATACCGAAGAACTACAAACATTGCTTTCTAAAAAAACAGACTTATTCTACTAACAGAATTTATTTTTTGAAGAGGAATGGAAATGGTCCGTGAGGACACAGACCATGGCGATAAAGAGAATATTTTGTTTCAAATAATTTGGGCATGCCCCAAGCTACGCAAGGGTCGGGCTATCCGTTACAATCTTTTTTGAAAAAAAATCAAAAAAGGATCTCCACTGCTATCCCTCATGCAAAACCCATCTCAATTTAAAAAATCGTTAGTTACACATTCGCTCTGGCCACCTAAACCCGATGGCACGGATGCCGATAAAGCATTATTTTTCTTTTTATCGATATTATCGGCAGGAGGAACAGCGGGACAGAACCATACCGACGAACTATTGGCATTGCTTTCCAAAAAAATAAAACGGATACAGTTATAATTATTTTAAATGGGAGTAGAAATACTTCGTAAAGATAAGAACCATGCGATAAATTTATTCTAGGCTTGATAGATCCTGAAATAAATTCAGGATGACGATACGACTGAATTCAATCATTAAAATTTCTTATTCTTGCCCCAGATTAAATAAATAATGGAACCTAAAAAGGGGGCCAGGAGGATAATGATAAACCAAAGTACTTTTACCGAGAAACCGATACTGTTGTTTCTCGATATATGGTACAATGCGGTTAATATTAAGGCCAGCCATAATATGGCTGCTATAATAATGATAATTGCGATCTGATTGCTTTCTACTTGTGCCAGTAACATAATTAAAAATATTGTTCCTTAAGCTTCAACAACTCTCTCGCCAATTTGTTGGCGCCACATGGCCTGATATAAACCGTTTTGTGCAATTAATTCTTCATGCCTTCCTTCTTCAATGATGTTGCCTTTCTCCAGAACATAAATTTTATCAGCATGTTTTATGGTAGATAAACGGTGGGCAATCAAAATGGTAATGTGATCGGTTAAATCTGATACCGAACGGATGGTTTTGGTAATTTCTTCTTCTGTAATCGAATCCAGCGAGGACGTAGCCTCATCAAAAACCAAAATATCTGGCTGACGGAGCAGTGCTCTAGCAATTGATAAACGTTGTTTCTCACCACCAGAAACCTTAACCCCACCTTCGCCAATTAATGAATCTAAACCTTTATCGGCACGGGCCAAAAGTGTTTGACAAGCAGCCTGGTTCAATACTTTATAACACTCTTCGTCAGTTGCATTAGGATTAACAAATAAAAGGTTTTCTCTTATTGTACCCGAGAATAACTGGGTGTCTTGCGTTACGAAGCCAATTTTCTCGCGTAAGGCATCAAGATCAATATCGTTGCTTGGAATGCCATTGTATAAAATCTCACCATCTTTTGCCGGATATAAACCCACCAATAGTTTCACCAGTGTGCTTTTTCCAGAACCCGATGGACCAACAAATGCAATGGTTTGCCCGTGATGGGTTTTAAACGAAATATTTTCTAAAGCATTTTTATTGGCTGTTAGGTGTTTGAAACCCACATTGCTAAAGGTTAAATCCTTAATTTTTGCTATAGAAGTTGGATTATCAGGTTTTTTATCAACCGGTGTACTTAAAATCTTTTTAAAGTTACCCAACGAAACTTCGGCCTCACGCCAGGTTAAAATCACATTGCCCAGCTCCTGGAGCGGTCCGAAAAGGAAGAATGAGTAAAAAAGGAATGAAAAATACTGTCCGGCAGTAATGGAATTATCGAAAATAAGCAATAGTAAAACCAACACCATTGTGCTGCGCACCAGGTTTACTGTAGTGCCCTGAACAAAACTCATACTGCGCACATATTTCACTTTTTTAAGTTCTAAGCCGAGAATTTTGTATGTGGTTTTATTCAGCCGGTCAATTTCCTGATCGGCCAAACCTAAACTCTTAACCAGTTCGATGTTTCTTAACGATTCGGTGGTAGAACCTGCCAAAGCAGTAGTTTCGCCAACGATAGAGCGTTGGATGGTTTTAATTTTGCGACTTAAAAACCAGCTTACGAAACTGATGATCGGGATAGCCGAAAAATAAACTAAGGTAACTTTGTAGCTTACCGAAACCGAATACACGATAACGAAAATCATTCCAATTAAACTTACAAAAAGGATACTGATAAAGGCGGTGATAAACTTCTCTGAATCTAAACGTACTTTTTGTAAAATACCCAGGGTTTCTCCACTACGTTGATCTTCGAAAACCTGGTAAGGCAGTTTTAGAGAATGTTGCAAACCATCAGCATACATTTTTGCGCCAACTTTTTGAACAATTACACTGGTGAAATAATCCTGAAAGTTTTTAGCGATACGCGAAACCATGGCTGCGCCAATAGCCAGCCCGATTAAACCAAGAGAGCCCCAAAGGTATTGGTTATAGGTTAACGAATCTTTTTTATTGATAAAACGGTCCAAAATACGACCGGTGATATATGGATCTAAAAGTGAAAAACCAATATTTATGCCTGCCAGCAATAGCGCTAAGGCCACAATCCACTTGTGGTGTTTCAGGTAGTTAAGTAATAATCCCATTAAGTTTTGCTGTTTGTTAATGCAAACATAAAAAAAGGGAACGGATAAAAATCCATTCCCCTTTTTTATGACTTTAAGCTAAGAAAGTTAGCTAAGCTAAAGGTTAAAAACCGTAACGTAAGCCAATTTGTATCTGCCAGGGGTTACCTGATGGCGTAACAATGCCGGTGTTATTTACACGGTATGTATAAGCTTTATTTGTAGGATCGAATGCGCTAACAGCATATAAAGCCTGGTTGCCCAAAGTTTCATTTACACCCCATTTTTTGTTAAGCAGGTTTGCAAAATTGAACACATCTCCGGAGAATTCAATACTATGCTTTTTATTTAATTGTAGTTGATAGCTTAATTTTAAATCAACAATACCAAAAAAGTCATTCACGCCACCATTTCGCTCTGCTATCTGACCAGAATATTTATTAATATAATCTTTTAAACTTTGGCTTGCATCTGGATTATCCAATAATGTCTGTAAGCCTGTTCGAATATTTGCAGGAATATTTTGATTGTTTCTATCGAATACAAAAGCTAAATCATTTGTAGCCACAAAATCTCCATTAATATTGCCGCCAGCCAATAAGCTATATCGTGTTCCACCAATACCAGAGTAACGAACGCCTAATCTAAAGCCATAAAAACTTGGCGAAGTTCCATAAATAACAACCTTATTACGGAATTGATTATCTGAATAAGACATTTTGCTCAAATCTCTTGGATCATCTTTAACAGGCAGAGATAAAGTAGCAGAGTTTGCCACGTTACCATTATACGATGTATTATCTTTTGTGTCGTTATAAGTATAACTTGCAGAGATTTCTCCATCTCTAAAATAATTCCAGGTTGCATCTAACACGACAGCGAATTGATTTACTTTACCTTTACTATTTAATTCTAACACACGGCCAAACTGATCAGTTAAACGACCGCCTTTCCAATCGGCAACACCATTACTTGCTGCGATGCTTATAGTTGGTACAAATACGCCACGGTTACCTTCATTAGCTAGGGTAAAGAATGGATTTGCTGCCATATTTCTGTCAACATACATGTAGTTATTACGGCCTAATGTTACGTAACCCGTAATCCCAACCTTAAATTTATCGGTAATTAATTTACTGTATGATAAGTTGGCTTTATAAACCACTGGGATTTTTGCATCTTCTGCATAAGTATTGATAGTTGGTACCTGTAAAGCACTTAATGAAGGTGTAGCAACAGTACCATTTCTATAACCTATAAAGTTTGGTGTTGGTACATTTGCGCCAAAAACATCAACTGTTGCTAAATGTTTACCATCAAAGGTTAAGTTATTAATGGTTACATAATTGTTCACATCCGAGCCGAAAATCCCTGCTCCGAAACGAACAAAGTCTGTCCGGTTTTCATTAATATCCCAATTAAATTGAATTCTTGGCTGAATTAAAAATTGTTTTAACTCATGGTCTGTTCTCACGCCAATAGCATCAAATAGTTGTTGATTAAGTGGCGATTTTGGATAAGTACTGTAATCAATACGTAAACCACCTATAAAATCTAAGCCTTTTGCTAATTTAGTCTGCATTTGGCCGTAAATAGCGGCGTTCCAAATGCCGGCTTTAACAGTTGGGTCTGCAACCAAAGGCACTTCACGATAAAATCTGTTTGGAGCAAGGTTATTAAAGTTTGTAATCGCCGGAACTTCGATCTTTTTTGTAGGATCATTTGGAAAAGCAGGATCTTGAATCTGAGAAGTTGAATATTCGAAACGGCCATTAACTTCACTACCATAAAGAGATTTTGCATTGGTATACATCACGTCAACACCAAACGTATATTTAACTTTATCCGTATTATAATAAAAATTATCTACCAATTGAAAAACATTATTGGTAAAACCTTCTTGTCCGAAACGGTGGCCACCAATTTGTATTGCAGTAGAGATACCCTTTGTACCATCAGCAAGGTCAGATTTTATATTTCCTACAATTGCTCTTGGAATGGCACCTGTTAATTCATCATTTTGCGTACTCGCCTGGAAAGTATATAAATGTTGTATTTTTAATTCGTTAGTGATTTTGCTGCTTATAGTTGAACGTAAAGTTGCCAATAAATTATTGTCAACATTTTTATCGTTACCATAACTTTCGTAGAAATTTATCGCTGTATTATCAGCTAAACCCAGCGGATTTCTATCATTGGTATAGTTATCACGAACAGTTAATAAATTTCTATCATTAATTTGCCAATCTATACGGGCAAATGCAGCATCCGAACCACGCTTTTTGTCGAAAGAACCATATTGAGGCGTATTTGCTACACCATATTTAGTACGGGCAACATCCAAAAACTGTGCTAAAGTACTATTCGTGATTCTGAAACGTGCTTCATCAGCGGGGCCGTTAACATCGGCAATAATTAATGGACGAGCATCTTTCTGATGATCTAAACCAACGAAATAATGTAATTTATCTTTAATAATTGGACCACCTAAAGTAAAACCATATTGATAAGTAGAGAAATCATTGTCACGCTTTACCCCTCTAATATCGTAACGGCTGGCTAACCAATCTGCACGGCCATAACCAAAGGCGCTTCCACTTACTGTGTTTGTACCTGACTTTGTTACAGCGGTTACTGTACCGCCTCCGGCTCTGCCTAAAGTAACATCATATTGATTGGTTACCACTTTAAACTCGCGAACAGCCTCAATAGAAATTGAATATGGTGCACCACTACGACTCGTTGTACTACCAGCTGATGTTGGGTTTTTAGCATTCATTCCATCAATGGTATAATTTGTAGAAGAACCTAACTGTCCCGAAATGTTTCCGCCACGGCTTAAAGGAGATAAATCCATTAAGTTAGAAAAATTACGCCCGTTTACAGGTAATTGGTTCATTGTTTTTGCTGAAATCTCTGTAGAAGCGCCAAAGTTTTGAACTTTGTTCCTTAAACCCGAAGCCACAACCTGTACCGCGTCTAAATCCTGCGAAGCTTCCTGCATGGCAACGTTTACCCTAACCACATCGCCAAGGTTTAACATATAACCATTTCTGGTTTGCTCGCCAAAGCCTACATAAAGGGCTTTGACCGAATAAGGGCCACCCAATGGAAGTTCTTTAAAGGTATACTCGCCTTGGGCATTGGTAGATGTTTTAGTAGTGAAACCTGTTGAATTGTTTCTGATCTGCACCGAAACCCCAGGAATAGGTTTCTTTTGTTGATCGGTGATTACACCCGAAATTGATGCCTGGGTTGTTTGTGCAAATGCCTGGTTCTGGACAAGGCAAAACAGCAGTAACATTGCAATAAGTAAATTTTTCATCATCATTTGTTTTTTTAGGGATTATGAAGCTTGCCAGAGCGTGTCATTTTTTGCTGCTCAGGCAGTTTTCATCATGATTAGTTTTCTAATTTTTATGATGGCAAAGATGTTAATGTATTGTTAAGTTGAATTGGATTTTATATTATGAAATGGTTTACAAAATTGGTCAATGTTAAGAAAATGGTATCAGTCGTATTTGGATGGTTTGTCTGTATGTTTTTCCAGATTTATCGCTGTCTCCTAATGTGTTAAATTTACGTATAAATTTTACATAAAAGTAATTTTAGTATTACGTGTAGTTAATTTTAAAACTGTCTTTTTAAGAAAAAAACAGATATGAAAAAAATTAACACTCTATTAGTTTTATTGGTACTAATTGTCTCATCTTGTAAGAAAGAACAGCAGATCCCAAAAGAAACAGCCTTGTTTTCGAGATCTAATTCCAAGTTAACCAGTTCACGTCCGTTAAATCCGGGAGATCCTAATTTGGATGCAACCTGGGACTGGACCCAGCACAGTTGGACTGCTTATTTTAACAATGCCAATGGATCGGTTGGTAGTGTTACTACTTTGAATCCTTTTATTGATGGCGCTCAAAAAGTTTATGGTAACGTTGATGTTTCAAAAGCAGATATGTATCCTGCCAATGGGTGGATGCTGGTATCGCGCGATTTTGGAACGCCAACGGAAGCCAATGCCTATCCGTTTTTATTACTTTATAATAAACATAGGGGCATTTTGAGGGTGTGTGTATTGAGAACTTACGATGTTCAATCTTCTTATCAACAAATCACCCTTGGTTATGCTACAAATACGACGTATCCAAAATTCTTTTTATACAGTAGCACAAAGCCACCTTATGCGTGGACTGTTGAATATCCGGCTAATCCGGTTAATACTCAAAGCAGTGAATACAAGCAAACTGCAGTTACTTTTGCAGGAGTGCAACAATGGATGATTGCAGATTTTGATGTCAACGGATATAGCGCAACTTTTGATGAAAATACCTCATTTAATATTGGTGTCTCAGAAGTGACACAATCTGATGTTGTTTTAAATGGAAATATACAATTAGATGGTACTGCCCAACCACAAGCAGCTGGTGGCCCTAGTGCATTAGGTATAATTAAAAACGCGGAAAGCTTTTATGCTAAAACTGCAGAAGGCGTAGCAAAGGTTTTAAAAATACCTGAAACAGATGCTGCAGGAAGGATTGCTGGAGGTGGCGCGCTATTTTTAAAGAGTATATTGGGATTAATAACAGGTTTTTCGGGAGGGGAATCGGCAGTGCCCTATAATATTAAACTGAAAGGAACAATCAACCAAACCGGATCGATTAAGTTAACATCGCCAAAAACATCTTTTAGCGTGTATTTAAAACCATTAACAGGTAGTGTGGCCTACCGTGCTGTACAAAATATACCCTGGGGAGTTTTTTATCTGGAAACTGCAAATGCGGTTGTTGAGGAGGTTACACATTACACTTGGGTGACGGATGAATATGGTTATCCAGGAGAGGTTTATGATGGCTTTAGTAGATCAGTAAAATTCAATCCAAACTTCTTTGCTAATTCGCTAGTGATTAACCCGGCGATTGCTAATGATGTAGCCAGTGTAGAAGCATGGGGCGCCAATACGGGGGTTGATTTTGTGCCAGTATCTGTATTTGACCAAGCTGAAAGGTCGATATGGGCTGCTAAAAATGAATATCCATTACAACTTGGAGTAAAAATTACATTTAATAATGGAAATATTGTTTACAAGCTTTTTTCATTTTAATTCTAACAAGGGTAGTTATAAATGTATAAAATGGATTCACCTCTTATTTATAATTCCCCAGTTACCTAAAACAAACGGCCGATAAATCAATATCGGCCGTTCTCATTTTAGGCTTTAACAATTAACCAGTTCGAATAATTAACCAGTGACCATAAAAAACTATTTTTTCTCAGTTGTATACTTATCGCTGAATTTTTTATCCAATTGTTTATGCAGATTATCCAGGTTGATATCTCTTCCCTGAATAAAAGCCTGCTCCACTTTGTTGGTGCGCATATCCAAAGCATCGCCCGCAGAAATAAAGAAGGTGGCATCTTTGCCCGTCTCAATACTGCCCGTGGTTTTATCAATACCCATTGCTTTGGCCGCATTTAAGGTAATGGTTGATAATGCCTTTTCTTTGTCTAAGCCCCAGGCGGTAACCGTACCCGCCATAAAAGGCAAGTTGCGTTGTTGCCAGTAACCATCAATACTCAACACTACATTTAAACCGGCGTTAGCCAGTACTGCGGCATTTTTGTAAGGCATATTTACGTCATCATCATTGTTGTTGGGTAAAGCATGCGGCTGTTTTACCACTAAAGTAACATTGTTTTCTTTTAAGAAATCGATAATCAGGTAGGCTTCATCAGCGCCTGTAATTACCGGAGTAATCCCGAATTTCCTGGCGAAATTAACGGCAGCAACAATGTCCTTCTGACTTTCGGCTGCGATGAACAATTTTTCGTTGCCAGCGAATACTTTCTTCATCGCTTCGAAACGGGTATTAATTACTTCTGGTTTGCCCATTTCCGAATAAGCTTTGGCTTCGGCAAAGAAAGACGTCAACTGTGCAATGGCTGCCTGTGTTCTTTCGGCTAAGCTTTCGGGCGATTGTTGTGGACGGCCAAAACCACCAAAGCCACCCCTGAAGCGTGGGGTAACCGGCCAGGTCATGTGCATGGCATCGTCGGTTTTAAGGGCTGCATCTTCCCAGTTCCATGCATCGAGCTGAACAACGGACGAACTGCCGGAAACCGTGCCGCCTTGTGGGGTTGGCTGTGCCATTAACACACCATTGCTGCGTAATGTGGCCGGAACTTTTGAGTCGGTATTGTAAGCCACGATAGAACGGATATGCGAATTAAAATCGCCAATTTCCTGAAAATCCAATGTAGCTTTTACGGCTTCAATTTCAGTTAAACCCAGATTGGTGGTTGCAGCGATAAAGCCAGGGTAAATGTGTTTGCCTGTTGCTACAATGAGCATTACATCATCCTGTGGTACCTGCCCGTTGGCGGTAACCGAGATAATTTTTCCGTTGCCAAAAAGGATGGTGCCGTTTTCGATCACTGTGCCATTACCAACATGTACAGTTGCACCCGTAATGGCGATGGTTTTGCTTTGCTTTTTAGCTGGCGAAATGTTTGCCTGTGCAAAACACATTAGGCTTGTTGCCGATAAAGCCAGGCTGAGTATATATCTTTTCATAGCGTTTTTATATTTTCAAATGCATTCAAGCTATCGTGAGCTTGTAAATCATTATAATTGGGCGGCTCACGATGGTTTTAGTGTGCATGTTCTTTCTCGGTTAATTCTGCTGAATAGTTTTCTAAAGTTTCGCAATTGTAAAGGCGTGGTGCATCACCCGTTGGGCGTTGTGTACGGCTTCCTTTGCTTTTACTTTCTAACATCTTTTGGATCAGGCGTGCTTTTTCTGCTTGTTGCGTTTTAATTACCTGTGCATCTTTATCAATATCCCAATAAGCAATACCATCTACAAAAGTTTTCTCTGCCCTGGCATAAATAGAAAGTGGATTGGCTGTCCAGATCACCACATCGGCATCTTTACCCGCTTTTAAACTGCCTACTTTATCATCAATGTGAAGCATTTTTGCCGGATTTAAGGTTACAAACTTAAAAGCATCTTCTTCAGGAACGTTACCGTATAATACCGATTTACCAGCTTCCTGGTTTAAGTGACGGGCCATTTCGGCATCGTCAGAGTTGAAAGCCGTAGTTACACCAACGTTATGCATAATTTTTCCATTGTAAGGGATGGCTTCGGCCACTTCGTTTTTATAGGCCCACCAATCGGAGAAGGTAGAACCTGCAATGCCGTGCGCTTTCATTTTATCGGCCACTTTATAGCCTTCTAAAATGTGCGTAAAGGTATTGATCTTGAATCCTAAGCTATCAGCCACATGAATTAACATATTGATTTCGCTCTGCACATAAGAGTGGCAGGTAATGAAACGTTTGTTGTTCAAAATCTCAACAATAGCATCTAATTCTAGATCTTTACGTACGCTGTTACCTTTCACTGATAAAGCTTTTTCATATTCTTTTGCACGGGTAAATTCATCCACAAAAGTTTGCTCAACACCCATACGTGTAACCGGGAAACGGGCACCTGTACCGAAATTACTTTGTTTCACGTTTTCGCCCAAAGCGAATTTAATGAAGCCATCAGCACCTGCAAATTTCAGTTCCTCTGGCGATTTGCCCCAGCGTAGTTTGATTAGTTGCGACTGACCACCGATCGGATTGGCCGACCCGTGCAGGATGTGTGAAGTGGTTACACCACCGGCCAGCTGGCGGTAAATGTTTACGTCTTCGGAGTTGAGAATGTCGGCAACGCGTACCTCGGCAGAAACCGATTGTGCACCTTCGTTAATGCCGCCTGCACCTGCAATGTGTGAGTGCTCATCAATAATGCCTGCGGTTACGTGTTTACCAGTAGCATCGATCACTTTTGCGCCGCTTGCTGAAAGGTTTTTGCCAACCGCTTTAATTTTTCCGTTTTCTAAAAGTACATCGGTATTTTGGAGGATTCCATCTTTTTCATTCGTCCAAACCGTACCATTTTTAATTAAAACTGTTTCTTGTTTTGGAAGTTCAGTGCTACCAAAGGCAGAGAAAGGATAAATCACAGGTCCCATGGCCAAAGTAGTTTTTGGCTCTTCTTTTTTAGGTGTTTCTTTTGCAGCTTCTTTATAGGTTGCCGTAAACTTGCCGGTAGTACCATCAGCCAGAGCCGATTCGCCTTTTATGGTAACCGGGTTTGCCGAAGTAATGTAACCGCTTAAACGGACATCACCTTTAGGGTTTTTCTTTAAGTTAAAATTGATACTTACCCAATCGCCGTTTCTGGTAAAAGTGGCCGTCGTTTTTAGACTATCTACACCAGTTCTTTCAATTGCAGCTATTGAACCGCCACCTGTACCTGTAATTTTTAGGATCAAAGCACCAACACCGTCTACATTTAAGTTATAAGTGCCGCGGACATCGCCCACATCCATTTTGTTTACAATGAAACGTTTGCCTTGTACCCAGTTTTCGAAAATAATATTTCCGTTTTTAAACAGGTTATCAGAGGAGATTAAGAAGTTGGCTACTTTTCCTTTTTCCAAAGAGCCTACTTTATCGCCGATGCCCAAAAGCGAAGCAGGGATTTCGGTAACTGATTGTAAGGCTTGTTTTTCAGTTAAGCCATTTTCTATGGCCGTGCGGATGTTTGCCCAAAAATCGCGACTGTTTTCCAAGCCAAATGCCGTTAGCGCAAACTTAATTCCTGCTTTTTCTAAACTTGCCGGGTTGGTTGGCGCCAGTTCCCAGCCCTTCATTTGTGATAAAGTTACATTTCTGGCCTCTGCCGGATCCTCCACATCATAAGCTTTAGGGAAAGTTAACGGAATAATTAAACTTGCACCTGTAGCCTTAACCTCATTTATTCGCTGGTATTCATCGCCGGTAGATTTAATGATGTATTTCTTGCCAAATTCTTTTCCGATTTTATCCGCACGGAGGATATTCTGCCAACCGTCTACCTCAAATAGCTGTGGCATGGCCTGTTGCTTGCTAAATTCATCGAGCGAGATGTTGTATTCGTCTTTTTGTTTGCCATACCATTGTGCATCGTAATAGGTTTGACGCAATAAAGCAATCGAACCCATTAACGAAGTAGGGTAGTCGTTTGATGAAGTTCCTTTGTTAAACGAATAATTCGCTGCGGTCTGGTCCTTTAAAAATACACTGTTATCTGCGCCTTCGTTTAAAGTTACAGCAGCAGAAACACCACGCGCTATACCATCGCGGTTAATTACGTTTACGCTACCAAAGCCTACTTTACGTAGCTCATCTGCTTTTTTACTGTCGGTAGAAAAGATGCTTTTTACATAAGTTTCTGGCCGGATTGATTCGTTCCAACCGTAAGCACCTTTTTTGGTCGATACGAAAATAGATTGGCGCTGACCTCCGAAACCACGCTGTTGTACAGGTGCTTCAGTAAGACCATAACTGCTAAAGGCATCAACTAAAGATGGATAAACAAATTTTCCTTTAAGGTCTATCACAACATAACCTTTCGGTACGGCTAAGCCAGCACCAACAGCCTGGATAGTTTGTCCTTTGATTAAAAGTGTGGCATTTGTTAGGGTTTGGTTGGCATTAACTACTATAGTTGCATTGGTAAAAGCAAACATTCCGGGTCTGGTATCAAAAGAACCGTTAACAGGAAAGGAGGTTTGCTGTGCAAACAAAAATGTAGTAGAAAATACCAGCCCAATGGCGAGTAAAATTTTCTTCATAATAAGTTTAGTGTTTAATTTGTTTAAAACTAATATAAATAAGCGTTCAATCTGTTGAATATCCTATTTTTTACAATTAATGTCTATTTTTGACTAAACATATTTGATAAAAAATGTATAATATCTTAAAATCTGCGCATTCCGGATGGCGCTACATCGTATTAATTTTATTGGTTATTGCAGTAATCAATGCTTTATCGGGCTGGTTGGGCAATAAAACTTACACAGAAGGTAACCGCAAGCTGAATGTGTTTACACTAATTAGTGCACATATTCAATTCCTGATTGGTTTGGTGCTGTTTTTCTTAAGTCCGCTAACAAAATTGCCGATGAGCGATGCCATAGGCCGTTACTTTAAGGCTGAGCATACTTCAATGATGCTTATTGCGATTATTTTAATTACCGTTGGTAATGCAAAATCGAAGAAAGTTAAAGATGCCGTTGCAAAACACCGTACCATTGCCATTTTCTTTGGCCTGGCTCTGGTTTTAATCATCGTTGCTATTTTATTGATGACGAAAAGCGTTCCGGGAAGATCGTTTTTTGGGGTATCATAATAGTAAAGCAAAGGGTTTGGCGCATGGCGAAAAGCGTAGACAATCAAGATTAATCTTGTGCTGCAATCGACTTCGGACTCCCGACTAATGACTTTGGACTAAATTTATTTTCAGAATTATTTCCATTTTTCAAAATTCTTTATATTTTTGTTGCTCATGATCAACAATATACATACATGGCTTTGGCAAAGTAATTCGAACGAATTGCGCTGGCTGCGTATGAATAAAATATAGTTTATCAACCTAAACCTTATTAAAGAACCATTAAAGCCCGGCGTAGAACCACACGCCGGGCTTTTTATTGTTAAAAAATACGAAAACAAACCTTAAGCCTTTTAGCTTACACCATTTACCTTTATCATGTATAAAATTAATACGACTTACAAAAAAATGCTTGCCGATACTACAACACCAGTGAGCATTTATTTGCGCTTACGTGATGTGTATCCAAACAGCATCCTGTTAGAAAGTTCTGATTACCACAGCAGAGAAAACTCGATGAGTTTTGTTTGTGCTGATCCTGTTGCCGGAATTATCTTAAAGGGATCGCGATTAG
This sequence comes from Pedobacter sp. W3I1, assembly GCF_030816015.1. NCBI lineage: Bacteria > Pseudomonadati > Bacteroidota > Sphingobacteriia > Sphingobacteriales > Sphingobacteriaceae > Pedobacter > Pedobacter sp. W3I1. Next base: position 6,330,328 of record NZ_JAUSXN010000001.1, on the reverse strand, counting down.
AGAGCTATTTCCCCGATGGCGCTGTGGAGATTACCGAAAGTAAAAACCTGATTGAAGAAATTACCGATTTTAAAGATAAGTTCAGAGAAACGGAACTGCCTGAGATCAAATTTATTTCGAGCGGTTTGTTTGGCTATTTTACCTGGAATGCAGTACAACATTTTGAAGATATAAAGTTTACTTCTGAAACACCAGAGGGTGAAGAAATTCCAGAAATGCAGTATCACCTCTATCGTTATATCATCGCCATCGATCACTTCAAAAATGAAATTACCCTTTTCAAAAATACTTTCGAAGGAGAAGAAGAGGGGGGGCTTGAAAAAATGGAATACCTGATCCAGAATAAAAATTACCCTGAATATAAGTTTCAACTTCGTGGTGAGGAAAGTTCGAACCTAACCGATCAGGGTTTTATGGATTTGGTAGAGAAACTACAAAAGCATATTTATCGCGGTGATGTTTTTCAGATTGTGCCTTCAAGAGCATTTAAGCAAGCATTTTCTGGTGATGAATTTAATGTATACCGTTGCCTGCGTTCGATAAACCCATCACCTTACCTGTTTTATTTTGATTACGGGAATTTTAAATTGTTCGGTTCTTCGCCAGAGGCACAGATTACCATCAAAAATAATTTAGCTAATATTTTTCCAATCGCAGGGACTTTTAAGCGCAGCGGAAACGACATTGAAGATGCTGAACAGGCCCGTAAATTAGAACAGGATCCTAAAGAAAGTGCAGAACATGTAATGCTGGTAGATTTGGCCAGAAATGATTTAAGCAGGCACTGTAACCGCGTTGAAGTAAAATCTTTTAAAGAAGTGCAGTACTATTCGCACCTGATCCACCTGGTGAGTAAGGTGAGCGGTCATTTGCAGGAAAACGTGAGCGCTTTTAAAGTAGTTGCCGACACCTATCCGGCAGGTACCTTAAGTGGTGCACCCAAATACAAAGCCATGCAGCTGATTGACGAAAACGAAAAGCTGGGCAGGAATTTTTATGCCGGTGCAATTGGTTTTATGGGTTTTAACGAAGATTTTAACCATGCCATTATGATCAGGACTTTTATGAGCAAGAACAACGAACTGCATTACCGTGCTGGTGCAGGCATTGTGGCCGATTCTGTTCCAGAAACTGAAATGCAAGAGGTGAACAATAAAATTGCAGCATTGCGTAAAGCGGTGCAGATGGCAGAGGGAATATAGTTGGGAATGAGGAGTTTTTAGTTTGAGTAAAATCCGTTAACAGGAAATAAAATGGAAAATATAGATAAAAAAACCGTCTTAGTAATCGATAACTACGATAGTTTTACCTACAACCTGGTGCATTTAATTAACGAAGTTGGTTATGAAGCGGAAGTTTGGAGAAATGATAAATTCGATCTGGCCGATGTGGAAAAGTATGATAAAATATTACTTTCTCCAGGGCCGGGCATCCCGGAAGAGGCTGGTTTGTTATTGGATGTAATTAGAACATATGCGCCAACAAAGAGTATTTTTGGAGTATGCTTAGGTCAACAGGCCATTGCTGAAGTTTTTGGAGGCACTTTATTGAATTTAGGCAGACCCATGCACGGAATAGCTACACCAGTAACCGTTGTGGATGGCGATGAACCTTTGTTTTGGGAATGTCCACAAACTATAAATGTTGGCCGCTACCACAGTTGGGTAGTGAGTAAAGATAATTTCCCTTCGTGTTTAAAAATTACGGCAAGAGATCATAAGAATGAGATCATGGCGTTAAGACATGAAACGTTGGATGTGCGAGGTGTACAGTTTCATCCTGAAAGTGTGCTAACGGAGTATGGGAAGCAGATGATGGAGAATTGGTTAACTACCCCTTAACTCTTATTCATCCAGTCGTCATCCTGAACTTGATTCAGGATCTTACTGGGATTAGTTAATTATTAGATGTTGAAACAAGTTCAGCATGACGGATTTATAAAAATGAACATATTAGATAAAATCGTATTACGTAAAAAGGAAGAAATCGCTGCTGCTAAAGCTTTGATCTCTGTTCAGGATTTAGAAAATTCGGTGCATTTTAAGCGGACACCTTATTCTTTTAAAGAGTTTGTGCTGGCAGCAGACCGCACAGGGATTATTGCTGAGTTTAAGCGCCGCTCACCATCAAAAGGGTTAATTAATGGTGTTGCTGATGTTGCTGAAGTAACAAGGGCTTATAACGCAGCAGGTGCATCTGCACTTTCGGTATTAACTGATGTAGATTTCTTTGGGGGTAAAACCGACGATATTCTGGCAGCAAGGGCCGCAAACAATATTCCGATCTTAAGAAAGGATTTTATGATCGATGAATATCAGATCCTGGAAGCAAAAGCCTGGGGTGCTGATATTATTCTGTTAATTGCCTCGATATTAACCCCTCAACAGATTAACAATTTCGGGAAGTTTGCAAAAGATTTAGGATTAAATGTGTTGTTAGAGGTACATAACCTGGAAGAACTGGAGCGAAGCATCTGCCCGAACCTGGATGCCATTGGGGTAAACAACAGAAACCTGGCCGATTTTACCGTAGATATCCAAACCTCGTTTGATCTGGTGAATAAAATCCCGAATGAATTTCTGAAAATCTCAGAAAGTGCGATCAGTAATCCTGAAACCATCAGGGAATTAAAAGCCGCAGGTTTTAATGGCTTTTTAATTGGTGAGAATTTTATGAAAACAGATCATCCGGGTGTTGCGATAAAGGAATTTGTAGCGCAGATATAGTACTTTGCCTTTAAACTAAGGACTTCAGCTTTCTGTTAAATAAACCTGATAAAGCGGAAAACCCACAGCGAGGTACGAGCGAGGATTTGAAGCGATAGCAGGACTTTCGTAACCGAAGTGCACAGACCCCTGTTTTCCAAAAAAAAATAATATTTTGACCACCTCAATCGCCTGAGCATATCTAAGTGTTATGGTTTTGTCGTATTGCCATAGAAGCGATGAAAATCGCTTTTCTCCAAAGGGAACTAAAAACTTTTATTGCATCTCTATGGTTTGTTAATGGATTTACACGTTGGCAAATTCGTATATTTGCCTTAATTACATGGGAAAACAAAAATTATATGATACTGCCATTGTGCAGGAGCGGGCAATTTTAGTTGGAGTGGTTACACCTGGCGAAAAAGAAGCCCAAACAAAAGAATATTTAGATGAGCTGGCCTTTTTGGTAGATACAGCAGGAGGGAAGGTAGAGAAGGTTTTTACACAGAAAATGCTAAAACCAGAGCGTGCTACTTTTGTGGGTACGGGAAAACTGGAAGAGATAAAGGCGTATGTGAAATCGGAAGAAATTGATGTGGTGGTTTTCGACGATGAGTTATCGCCGTCGCAACTGCGTAACATCGATCGTGAACTTGGAGTTAAGGTTTTGGACAGAAGTAATCTGATTCTGGATATTTTTGCCAACAGGGCCCAAACGGCACAGGCAAAAACACAGGTTGAGCTGGCACAATTGCAATATGTTCTACCACGTTTAACGGGTATGTGGACTCACTTGGAACGCCAGAAAGGTGGTATTGGGATGCGTGGTCCTGGTGAAACACAGATTGAAAGTGATAGACGGATTATTTTAAATAAAATCTCTTTGTTAAAGGAGCGTTTAAGAAATATAGACCGGCAGAATGAAACGCAGCGTAAAAACCGTGGACAGTTGATTCGGGTAGCTTTGGTGGGTTATACCAACGTGGGTAAATCGACCATCATGAATATGCTGTCGAAATCGGAAGTATTTGCAGAAAATAAATTGTTTGCAACTTTAGATACGACAGTTCGTAAAGTGGTGATCGAGAATTTGCCCTTTTTGCTTTCCGATACCGTCGGCTTTATCCGCAAGCTGCCTCACCATTTGGTAGAATGTTTTAAATCTACTTTAGATGAAGTACGTGAAGCTGATTTGTTGATCCATGTGGTTGATGTTTCGCACCCTAATTTTGAAGATCAGATCAATACGGTTAATGAAACCTTGAAAGATATTGGCGCAATTGATAAGGACATGATTTTGGTTTTTAATAAAATTGATGCTTATGTTTCGCCAGAGCTTGATGACGAAGAGGATGATGGCAAGCTTACTTTAGAAGACTTTAAGAAAAGCTGGATGAGCCATGATAAAGTGCCGGTTTTGTTTATATCCGCTACAGAAAAAGAAAACTTAGAAGAGTTTAAAACATTATTGTACGATAAGGTTAAAGCTGCTCATGTGGCGAGATACCCGTATGATAGTAATTTGTTATATTAGATTAAATTCCGTCAACATATTGGGGAAATAAGTCTTACAGCTTTTAAACGTGAGCCTCAGTTTGATTATAACAGTCCAATTTTGATGTTTCTAGGTATTTTTAACTTAGAATCGTCACCCTGAATTTATTTCAGGGTCTATTTGTAGTAGAGATGCTGAAATGAATTCAGCATGACGATCGCCTTGGAATGGTATTAATCGAGCTCAGGTTGTGAAGTTTCAAAAGTTTTTACATTTTTAGAATATTTATTATTGATATCATTTAATATTAGCAGACTAGTTATGGTCTGATAATTGATTATTTGATATTGATGATTTTAAAACCTTATCAATTTAATTTTATAGGCCAGGCATGGTCTGATAATTGATTATTGGTAATTGATAATTATAACATTATGGAAAGTAAACGTCAGCAGAAATTTGCAGGAGTATTACAAGAGGAGTTAGCACAGGTTTTTCAGCGGGAAGGTGCTGCGTTTTTGCCCAATACATTGGTAACCATTACCCGCGTTCGGGTTTCGCCGGATTTGGCAGTGGCTAAAGTTTACCTGAGCTTTTTTAATACCAATAATACCACGCTTTCTATCAATACCGTTAACGCACATTCGGGCGAAATCAGATATAAACTGGGAAGCAGAATCCGCCATCAGGTTAGGGTAGTGCCAGAGCTTACTTTCTTTGTAGATGATACCAATGAATACGTAGAACGTATGGACCATCTTTTCGATAAGATTGCTAAAGAACCCAGACAAAAGGACGAAGACAGCGAATAATCTTTGTGAGGAAGCTAAGGGAACCCGTTAATTTCTTCACTCATTTTATACCGGCATTAATTGCGATTCCGGCAGGTTATATATTGCTCCAAAAATGCAATACATCCATTGAATATACTGCAGCCTGGATTTATAGCATAGGTACTTTTATCCTATTTGGCGTAAGTGCCATGTACCATGGCTATCCGGCGACCGATTATGGTGTACGTTTCTGGCAAAAATTCGATCATTGCTGCATTTATCTGATGATAGCAGGCTCTTACACGCCAACTGCTTTGCTGGTTTTCGATGGCTGGTTAAGGTGGAGTTTATTTGCCATTGTATGGATTATTGCCATCGTTGGTTGCCTGCTTAAAATCTTTAACCGCTTAAAAAGCACGGCTATCTCATTGTCTATTTATATTTTAATGGGCTGCTTAATTGTGCCTTTGCTACAGAAAATGCTTGGCACACTACCAATTGGTGCAATTTTCTGGTTATTGTTTGGTGGCGTTTTTTACATTGCCGGAACCTATTATTATGCAAAGGATAAACAGTTGTTTAGGTGGATGCACAGTCACGAACTTTGGCACCTGTTTGTAATTGGAGGAGCCTTGTCTCATTATATTTATAACCTCGTTTATATTTTTAAGTAGATTAAATGCAAACTTTTGAGCAGCTTATTCAAACGAATGCTTCATTGATTCACAAGGTGGTTGATTTTGATGTAAATCATGACCAGCTTTTACCTTTAGATTTTACTGCAGCGAATACCGAGTTAACAGATGAAATTTTGGAAAATACCGATTTGTTTTCTGCCTGGGTAAATGAAAAATTAGCCCGTAATAATGCTCGTTATGGAATTGGCGGTTATGATGAACACCGTACCATATATTCACGAAGTGCTCATTTTGATGCCGGGGATGAAGCCCGCAGGTTACATTTAGGTGTAGATATCTGGGGGGCAGCTGGAACACCGATATACAATTTTTATGATGCCACTGTGCAAAGTTTTGCCAATAACAATAACTTTGGCGATTATGGCGCAACAATTATCTTGGCTTATGAAATAGGTGGACTTAAATTTAATGCCTTATATGGGCATTTAAGTTTGGCTTCGTTAAATGGGCTTAAGGAAGGTGAGTTTATTCCTGCCGGAGCTAAAATTGCAACGTTAGGCGCAAAAGAGGAGAACGGTTACTGGCCACCACACCTTCATTTCCAGCTGATCAAAAACATGGAAGGATTAAAAGGTGATTATCCAGGCGTTTGTAAGTTTAGCGAGCGAGAAAAATACCTGGCAAACTGCCCCGACCCGAATTTGATTTTGAAAGCTACTTTTTATTAATTTTTAACCACTGAATACGCAGAGAAAAAGCACAAGGGTACCGGAGCGGTTCTTAGTCTAGTGTCGTCACCCTGAATTCATTTCAGGGTCTTATTGCAGGAAAGATGCTGAAATAAATTCAGCACGACGGCCGGGTTAGTTTCGTGGCAAAAGAACTCCTCTTTCCTCTGCGAAAAACTTTGCGTTCTTTGCGGTTAAACCTGAATAAACCGTAAATTAGTATCATGAAAAACCTGCTTACCCTTTGTTTGCTTTTCTGCTGTTCATTGGCCATTGGTCAGGTTCAGTTTAAATCGGGTAAAAGTGGTTTTACAAATTTCTTAAGGGAAAATACGATTTATCCTCAGTTTTCGAAAGATAATTGTATCCAGGGAACAGTGAGCGTAAGTTTTAAACTCAATGGCCAGGGTAGGGTTTATTTTTCAAAAATTAGCAAAGGAATATTGTCTGACCTGGATGAAGAAGCCTTGCGATTGGTGCGTTTAAGCAGTGGTAAATGGCAGGTTCCGGCGGGTTACGATACAACAGTTTCGATTGTTGCTCCGGTTAATTTTAAACTTTCGGGCTATAATTGCGAAGGGAAATCAAGTGAAGCCATTCAAGAGGCTATCCGCAGTTATCAGACAGAAGAAGCCTTAACCAACTCGGTCATTAATTTTTATAAAAACATCAGCCAGGCAAAACCCGGACAGGAGGTTCAGATAATTGCCATTAAAAACCAGCTGGGTATTGATGATGAATATTTGGGCGACAGGATAAAAATGGCCTTAAAAAAAATAAAACAGGGCGATAAACAAGGTGCTTGTGAGGATTTTTTATTTGTTAAATATATGGGAAGTAAAAAGGCTGATGATTATTTAGCAAAGTATTGTAAGTAGATGAAGAGCACCAGCAGATTTTTTGCCTTATTGGATATCATCAGCATTCTATTGCTTGCTAAGCAGTTTTGGCAGATTTTAACACACCTGAACGAAATTCCCGATCAGATACTTTCGCAGGCCAAGGTTATTTTACTATTGCCCTTATTTGTATCGCTTTTTATTTCGGCAACGGGTTTAATCTTATTTAAGAAATTCGGCTTTATTACCTATTACATTCAGTTTCCATTCCGTTTGGTGGTATGGATATTTTCTATCGGCTTTATTACTTATCTACCAGAAGTGTTAAATCTCGGCGAACGGTGGTTTGATATTTTATTCCGTATCTGTTTTATTGCCGAATTCTTCAGATTGTATTTTACGATTAAAATTCACCGTTCATCCTTCTGATACCTTAGGTAAAACCACCGTTATGGCAGCAGGAAGAATTTTTGCTTCAACCGTATTCACCTTGCCAATGTATTCTCCATCAACCTGGAAGTGTGCTTTATGTTTCGAAGAAATCTTAACCTCAGCAGTTTGAAATACTTCTATTTTTTTAGGGTTGAAAGGTAATTTGGTGATCCATATTTTTAAGATTTCAAGGTAGGAGTAATCTTTTACCAAAACCACTTCGAAAAGTTCATCGTCTAATTTTCCATCAGGGTTTATCATTAATCCAGAGCCATACCTGGTTGCATTGGCAATGGCCACCATGGCTGCCTTAGAGGTAATGGTTTCATTTTTAAGTTTCAGCTGCACTTCCATTCTGCTATGGTTCCATAAGGCATGCCAGGTGGCTTTTGCATAACCCCACATACCACGCTGAGGCAGGGTATCAAATTTTTTAACCAGATAGGCATTAAAACCTAAATCGGATAAATGGATGCAGATCTCATCGTTAAGTTTAACCACATGAATTTTTTGTAAACGTCCTTCATCCAAAATGGCTAAAGCCAGTTCAATATCAGTTGGTATGCCTAATTCTTTCGCCATCCCATTGGCCGAGCCGGCAGGGATAATCCCGATAGGGATTTCGGTATGCAACATACATTCGGCAACCAGTTTTAAGGTTCCGTCGCCACCAACTGCTACCACGCGATCTGCTTTCGCACTTTTAATCCTCTCTTTTATCTTCTCTAAAGAACAATCTTTAGGTAATTCGAAAAGATCGATCTCTGTATTTTTAGCATCGAAATGGGTAGAAATTACTTCCTTCAAGTTAATGTCATGACTGCCTGAGCCTGGGTTGATGATGAATAATAATTTCATGGGTTACCTTTATGGTTTATATCAACAAACAACTTTTAGTAAACTCTGTTTTAATACAGATGAATAAATCTGTTAGTGTTAAAGTATATCACGGCTATGGCCACACAAACAATTTGGTTGTTTATGGCCATGTTTTTAAACGCAAGGCGAAAACACAGCAGGTATATAGTAATAATCTGTTTGTTAACATCGTACATCTTCTAAAGCTCTTTATCCTAAAACCTTATGCTTTTGTTGAGGTGCGTTTGCAATTTTTCGATCAGACTATTTACAATAAAACCGAAGGAGATGGCTTTTTTAAATTCGAATGGAAGGCCCGACACGATGTGCCTGCGGGCTGGCATTTTGTTAAAGTGGAAGCTGTTGATAAAAACGGAAAAGTTTTAAGTGCTGGAGAAGGCAGGGTATATGTGCCACACATTACGCAATATGCTTTTATTTCTGATGTGGATGATACCGTGATGATTTCTCATTCGGCAACTATTCGAAGGAGGTTGAGAGAGCTGTTTATCAAAAACCCGCATACACGTAAAACTTTTACTGATGCAGCCAGTCACTATCAGCAATTGGCCCTGTCGCATACCGAAGCAAATCGGCCCAATCCTTTTTTTTATGTAAGTAGCAGCGAATGGAACCTGTATGATTATTTGGTCGAGACTTTCAGGTATAATAAACTGCCTGATGGCGCTTTTCTTTTAAATACATTAAAACGATGGAAAGATTTAGTCAGAACAGGTAAAACAGGGCACGAAGGTAAATTATTGAGGGTAATGCGGATTTTAGACGCTTTCCCCAATCAGAAGTTTGTTTTCTTTGGCGATAATTCACAGCACGACCCTGAAATTTATTCGACAATAGTGGAGAAATATCCGGAAAACATTGAGGCAGTGTATATCCGTAATATTCGTCCTGAAAAAGAAGCAGAATCGAAGAAATTTCTCAAAAAAGTAGAGGATAAAAATGTAAAAGCTTGCTTATTTAATGAAAGTAAGGAGGCAATTGAACATTCTAAATCAATAGGTTTGATTCAATAGTTTCAAAGGGCGTCATTTCCGCGCAGGCGGGAATCTTAATGCAACTTAAAATCCTACCAGGGCATTACGATTATTCATAAGTTTTCATGTTTTCAAAGGCATTCATGAGCACTTCGTGGTTTCCAATCAAGTTGGAAATGGCGCTACAATATATAGATGTCCTTCCTGCCCCGATGAAGTATCGTGGGCATCCATTTAATCGGGGCTAAGTACAGGGCTTTTTGCTAATGGGAACAAGCCAAGTTCAATAAACCCGACAGTAGCGACAGCCCCGTCCCGATTTTTCATCGGGATCATGAGGGCTACAGCGAATGGCGGGACTTTCGAATCCGATAAGTGCAGAACCCTGCTTTTCGAAAAAAATGTTTACAGATTTCTCCACTGCGGTCGAAATGACGGAACTATATTAAATTTATTCAAATCAAGAAATCGACTTTCCGAAAGGCGTAAAGGCTAAATTCATCAACTTAAAATGCTGGCGGCCGAATGGAATGCCTACAATGGTAATGCAAAGCAGGATACCGAAAAACAAATGTGTTAACGCAATCCAGAAACCACCACATAAAATCCAGATCAGGTTCATGATGGTAGACAGGCAGCCTGTATTTGAAGAGGTATCAGTGATTTTAACCCCGAAAGGAGCAAGGCCTACAATGGCAAATTTAAAACACTGAATGCCAAAAGGAATGCCTACAATAGTTAGGCAAAGGATTAATCCTCCAATAATATATTCGAAGAAAATAAAGATACCGCCAAAAATAATCCAGATAATATTGCCTAAAAAGTTCATTATGTTTTTTAATTTAAGATTTAATAATGGGTATTTTGTTACAGTTGGTTAATGCATTCTAATTGGATTCTTCGTAATTTAGAATCACACACAAAAGGAAACATAACATGAAAAAATTAATTCTTGCAGCGGCGTTCGTCGCATGCTTTGGGCTGTCGCGTGCCAAAGCGCAAAATGTAAATGGCGTGAAGCTGACTGATATTCACGCGGATTATATCCAGATTCGTGCCGTAAAAAGTTTTTTAGCAGATAAACAATGGGTTGCGCTCGAATATGGACAAAAGGTAGGCGATTATAGCGAACTGTACATCAGAGATGACAACGATAAAAAACTCGAGTTTAATTCAGCAATTGATGCCGTGAACAAAATGAAAGCCTATGGCTATGAGTTGTTTAGTGTTTACACTGAGCAGGTGGATCAATCTTCAAACCGACCGGTATATGTATTAAAAAGGAAGTAAAGATTTATTTTTGGTGCAAAATAAGAAGAGGCTATATCATTAATATCAATTTGTCATCCTGAGCCTGTCGAAGGACTCACTAAAAATGTATAGCAAGGCGTTTCGACTAGCTCAACGTGACAGATTTATATCTTTTAATATGGCTTCTTCCTTTGGCGCTCAACTTATATAAAATCAAGCGTATTAAATTTTTTGTTCAAAATATCTGCATTGTTTACATCTAACCATTTATCTAAAATGGTACCATAAACCTGCCTGAAATCCAACTGATATTTTAAATCGCCGGTATCTAAATCACTTAGGTTAGGGGCTGCATTAAAGATTCCTTGTTTCTTCAATTTCCCGCCAAAAACAAACATATTATTTGCCGTTCCATGGTCGGTACCGTTACTGGCGTTTTGTTCTACCCTACGGCCAAATTCAGAGAAGGTAATCACCAGGGTATCCTCAAGCTTATTGTTCGATTTTAAATCTTTCAAAAAAGCAGCCATGCCCTCGCTATATTGTTTAAGCAGATTGCCTTGCTGACCAATTTGATTCACGTGTGTATCGAAACCACTTAACGATACGTAATAAACCCTGGTTTTTAATCCCGAAGAAATAAATTTAGAAACCGTTTTCAACTGGTTTGCAAAACCCGATGTTGGGTAAGTAGATTTAGACTGATAAATTTTGGAGGTATTCTGAATATAACTGGCAGAAGATGAAGTTTCGATCATGGTTTTATACAAATAGCCTAAATTATCTTCATCTAAATGTTCCTTGTCATTCTGCAACATCGCCTTAAAAAACGGATCGTTCGTATTGCGGAACAAAGCTGCAGGATCTTTTAATGCAATTCCTTTTTTGGTTTGCCCTTTCATCGCCAGAGAGAGTGAGTCGTCAACTTCTATTGCGGTATAAGGGAATTTGCAGGTTTGGCAATTGCTATCTAAATAACGGCCAATCCATCCGGTTGATAAAAATTGATTGCTATCGCTACCCGTTTGCCAGATATCCATCGAACGGAAATGCGAGCGGTCTGGGTTGGGGTAGCCAACATCATTGATAATAGTCATCCATCCTTGATCATAAATTTCTTGCAAGGCGGCCATGTTGGGGTTTAAGCCCTGCATATCGTTAAGTTTAATTACCTCTTCAGGTTTAATGGCAATACTTTTTCTTTTTTGATAATAAATGTCGTTTCCAAAGGGAACAACCGTGTTTAAGCCGTCATTTCCGCCAGAAAGTTGTACTACAACCAGGTTTTTGTAAAGGCTCAATTCATCAAGTGCCATGGCCTCAAGTGGTTTCATAAAAGCCGGAACGAATAGCGAACCTGCTGCTACAAACCCTGTATTTCTTAAAAAATTTCTTCTGTTCATGGTGTAATTTTTTTTGTTGATGGTCTTTAGTCAATGGTTCATGGTTTAATGGTTAATTGCTTGGGCGCTTAGCTAATTGGCTATTTGACCATCAACCATCGACTATTAACTGTTCTCTAGCACAACTGATACTCGGGCATACTGGTAATTTCGACTGCAGTACTTCTCAATCCTTTATTATCGCTTACCATGGTTGTTATTTTAGCATTTAATTTCGGTTGCAATAAAAACTCGGTTAGTTCCAATGGCGTTAATCCTTTTGGCAAGGTGTTTAAAAATTTAGGCCAGTCTGCATTTGCGTTTACGTACGATTTTGGTTTCATATTGGCATTTGCATTGGTGGTCGCTGTGCGGCTTAAGGCAATTACCGCTTCATCTTCAGGATCGGCTTTACCGCTAAAATCGATTTCGCCATCATTTAAAACCAGCGAAGGAATGCGCATCCTTAACATTAATGATGAACTATCAATCCAGCTTTGCCCGCCAGGCCAGCCTGCAACATTTGGCGGATTAAATAAATATTGCCCCAGACTGCTTTGTAGCTGTATTAAAACCTGTGGTTTGTTATAAGTAACATAAAACTCACGACTTAAGCCCACCAAAAATTCGGCAGGCGACTTAATTTTTGTGCCTACATTTTCAGGGCTATAGAACCAATCAGAGGTAAACATTTTTTTCATCATCGAGGCGATGTCGTATTTCGAGTTATAAAAATGAGCGGCAAGTTCTTTAACGTGGGTCTCATTCGGATTATCATTTACGAAGAATTTATATACTTTCCGGGCGATAAACTGCGAGGTTTCAGGTTTCTCGAGAATAATATCGATGATGTTTTCACCTTCAAAATTCCCGATTTTACCGAAAAAGGTTTTTGTTCCGGAATCATGCAGGTTTTGTCTGAAAATAAACGAGCCATCTTTGTCATACATCCATCCGGTAAAAGAGCGGGCAGATTCTTTAATGTCCTGCTCGGTATAATTTCCTCTACCTAAGGTGAAAAGTTCCATGAGCTCGCGCGCGAAGTTCTCATTTGGTTTACCTTTTCTGTTCTGCTGGTTATTCAGGTATTGCAACATCGCGGGCGACTTAGAAACCTCAATCAATAAGGTTTTAAAGCTGCCCAGTGCATTTGTTCTTTGGATGTTATTTAGTTGTTGTGCAAAAAATGGATTGTTGCTGCGGCAGGCAAAGTGACCATGCCAAAAAAGTGTCATCTTTTCCCTTAACGGGGCATCGGTATTGATCATTTTGTTAATGAACGCAATATTCAGGTCGCGGCTTACTTCGTTTTGCTCACGCACAATCTGCTGACGCATTTTCTTTTCTTCATCATTCAGGTCTTTTTTTGAGTATAAACCCGCCTGAACCAGAAGCTGCCGTTTCGATTCGTAATCATTCACTAAATTAATGGGATCGTTTTTTTGGGAATCTTTAAGCAGATTATCTACCACCTTAGCGAGGTTTTTCTTGCTTAATTTTTGTAAGTCTGCATAAGAAATGCCGAAGCCGGCACGGTGATAAAGATGTTTTACTTTTAAGAAATTATCTTTTGCGCTCATAATGAACTGTTTTACAGTATGACATATTTAAAACGCCAGGGTTTAATCTTTGTTTTCTTTCTTATTTTTGTTTATGTTTTTTCAGTTACCAGATGATCACCCAGGCTTTCCAGATCCGGCTTTGGCAGAAGAGGATGGTTTATTGGCCATTGGGGGTGATTTGAGTATGGAGCGATTGTTAGTTGCCTATTCGAATGGTATATTTCCATGGTTTAGCGAAGGGGAACCAATCCTCTGGTATTCGCCACACCAACGTTGTGTGATTTATCCTGATAAGATCAAGATCAGTAAAAGCATGCGGAAAATTTTAAATCAGGAAGTTTTCAAGATCACCTTTAATCAGGATTTTACAGAAGTGATCCGCAATTGTGCAACTACTGAAAGGAAAGGTCAGGATGGTACCTGGATTACGAACGAAATGCAAGAGGCTTACATCAATCTTCATCAACAAGGTTATGCGCACAGTGTAGAGGTTTGGTTAGCTGATCAACTGGTTGGAGGCTTATATGGTTTAAAAGTAAACCGTGTTTTTTGCGGCGAAAGTATGTTTAGCCATGTCAGCAATGCCTCAAAAGCAGCATTGATTTTTTTAAGTAAAATGAATATCGATTTAATCGATTGCCAGTTGCCCAACGATCATTTAATGAGTTTGGGTGCAGAGATGATTAATCGTGAATTGTACATGGAGACGCTTCAGAAGGCATGATGTCAACAGGCATTTTGAGTTTTATCTGGAGCGCAGCTGGCTACAGTTATTGGGGTTTCTTCCCGCTTTACGTTTTACTTCAATCGGGGCTAGATGGCCAGGGCTGGCATTACAATTATTGGTGAAGTATTTATGCCAAAGAGGTTAATTTTGGTGGCTTTTGTAAATCTAAGTCTGCATTAATGTTATTACCCGTTATTCCCGTCAATTAAGCCTTGTTCTCGCATTGCATTTTCTATCCGTTTATCCGGAATAAACCAGATACAGGCTACAATGAAATAAAGTGCAACACCAATCCATGGGTTTATAAAACTTAATGCAATGCCCGATATAAAAAAGTAATGAGAATTTCCCTTTTGCATCGTTCCCAATGGCATGCACCACAAGCGAATGCTGTCCTTCTGTTCTTTTGATTACGATTACCAACAGGGTGTAAGAAACGGCGGCAAGCAGGAGCACAGCGCCGTAAACCGCAACCGGCCATAAGGCAAAATGATGTTCACCCATCCACCCGGCAGCCACCGGAAATAAAGAAAGCCAGAACAGAAAATTAAGGTTGGCCCAAAGCATTGATCCATTTACTTTTTTAACGGCATGCATTAAATGGTGGTGATTATTCCAGTAAATACCTACGTAGATAAAACTTAAAACATAGCTGATGAATTTTGGAATAAGTGGTTTTAAGCTTGCTAAAGTTTCACCATGCTCCGGAACCTTAATCTCTAAAACCATAATGGTGATGATAATTGCAATTACCCCATCACTAAATGCTTCTAATCTGCCTTTGTTCATTATTGTTTTTTTGTTAGGTAATCTATTATGCCTTGTCTGTATTCCTGATCCTTTTCGTTTAAAGCTATAAGCTGATTGGTGAAGTCGAAATTTATAAAAAGTTCAGGAACGTCTGTATCTGTTTGTAGAAATGCTTTAAATCGATATTGCCCAGAATTATAATCTACATCTGTTTCATTTAAGTTTGCTACCTCAAAAATCATCTTATCAGTACGCATCCCACTTTTTGATTTAAAATTATATAGAGATGCAAGTGAAGTTAAAAATCTGTCACTCTCCTTACCTAAGGACCGCAATGAAATTCCATTTGATAAAAATGTGTTTTTCATATCTCCATTCACGATACCAGCCTTGATATTTTTTTTCAATGAAATTTCGAGGCCAACCGTATCAGTGTTATGTAGCCCTTGGACTTTGAAAATTATTGTAGAATCTGTTTCTTTTTTGCCTACAATGTTTAATGCCAGGTCAATAAATCCATCGCCTGCTTTTTTTACTACAATTTGTGGTAAATCTTTTTCCGGAGGTTTGCAAGAAAACAGAAACAATAAAGTAATCACACAAAGCAAATTTCTTTTCATTTTTTGAAGGCGTTAGATCGTATTTAGTTTGACTACAATTATCTGTTAATTTATTTATAAAAACAAAACCTGCAAACTTTTGGCCTGCAGGTTCCTTATTGTTGTTTTGTTGAAATTATAATTCTCTTACCCAGATGTTCCTGTAACTGATAGCAGGACTTGGATCACCGTGATCTTGTAATTTAATTGAAGCAGGGCCATGTTTTTTATATTCAGGGGCACCAATATACCTGGTTTCACCTTTTAACACAAATCCGTTCTGTAAAAGTACCCCATTTAAAAATACGGTAACACTTGCTGGTTTTTGTACTATTCCATCTTCGTTAAAACGTGGCGCGTTCCAAATGATGTCGTAATATTGCCATTCGCCTGGTTTCTTGTTGGCATTGGCTAAAGGAATTGCTTGCTTGTAAACACTTCCAGTTTGTCCGTTAACATAGGTTTTGTTGTTATAAGCATCCATAATCTGGATTTCGTAACCGTCATCACCACCGCCTGTTGAGGCTAAAAATACACCGCTGTTTCCGCGTGCCTGGCCTTCACCAGAAATATTTTCAGGAATTTTCCATTCCATATGTAGCTGGTAATCGGTAAACTTCTTATTGGTTTCGATATTGCCTGTGCCTTTTTTTACTGTAAAAAATCCATCGTCTATAGTCCATGCTGCTGGTTTAGAAGGATCTTTAACGGAATGCCATGCATCCAGATTTCTTCCATTGAAAAGGATAATCGCATCAGATGGCGCATCCTGAGGGAATTTACCTGGCGTAACAATTTTAGGAACGGGTTCCCAAACTTCGGTAGTTTTGGGGTCTTTGGCAGGATCTGGTTTTTTATCTTGTGCCATAGCTTGTCCTGCAAAAAGTGCGGGAATAAATAATAGTGTGTACTTGTTCATGATAATGGGTTAACTTTTTAAAGTTAACCAGTTTATTAAGAAATAGAAATTTAGTATTTAAAATTTTACCCTAAATCGTCAACAACATAAGTTTCGCTTATAATCACCTCATCAGGGGTTAGGTCTTCTTTTTGTTGCTCGGCCAAATCGCGCATTGGGCAATAACCTGTTATGCCACGGTATAATAAGCCTGCACCAATTGCTGCACCGGTTAGGCCTATTACCGGATGTGAAAAAATACTGGTGATACCTTTAAAAAGTAAATATGTCCCTGCAGCGCCAGATAACCAACGCTCAGATTTTGAAACGTTTTGGAATAACTCTGGGTACTTCCAAGCTTCCTTAACATTGTTTACAGCCGTATTAAAATCTTGATTTGTCATGATGATAGAATTTATATTCTATGGTATAACAAATAAGGTAGGAATGAGTTTTGAAAGAATTTTAATTGGGGAGGGTACTTTGTATTAATTTAACCACCTAAGACACTTTAGATCATTTAAGGGATTTGTTAGGTTGTAGAGTCGGTAAATTTAACCTGATCTCCTGTGTTCGTCATCCTGAACTTGTTTCAGGATCTTAATGGCCAGATGGATGCTGAAATAAATTCAGCATGACGATAGCTCTAGGGATGACGAATGCGTGAGGTTTAACTCAAAAATTCAATACGTATGGGCATTATACTAACCAATGAACCAATGACTAATGAACCAATCGCCTGTGGCGATTTTAATTCAATATATCCCGTATATCTTCCTTGCTTAACGATTTAAAGAAACTTTCTTCAGTTGTAATTAAGGAATTTGCCAGCGATTTTTTACGGTTCTGTAAAGCGAGGATTTTCTCTTCAACGGTATCTTTTGCGATGAATTTGTAGATGAATACCTTTTTATCCTGTCCAATACGGTGCGTTCTATCAATGGCTTGTTGTTCTACTGCAGGGTTCCACCATGGATCGAGGATAAAAACATAGTCGGCCTGAGTTAGATTTAAACCCACGCCACCAGCTTTTATAGAGATTAAGAAGACCTTTAGCTCGGTATTCTGCTGAAATTCGGAAACGATCTCGCCACGATTACGGGTTGAGCCATCCAAATAAGCAAATGGAATATGCTCCGCTTCAAAATGTTTTTTGAAGATATCCAGATGTTTTACAAACTGAGAAAAAACCAAAACTTTGTGTCCGCCTTTAAGTACGTTATCCAGCGTATGGATTACGTTTTCAAACTTTCCCGAATCTGAAACATAAGCGCTATCAATCATTATGGGATGGTTGGCCAGCTGACGTAAGGCTGTTAATCCTTGTAATAGCTGCACCTGTTTCTGTGCGAAAGTTCCATCGTCCATGCTCTGCAACAAATCGTTGCGGTAGGCCGATTTTGTTTTTTCATAATAAGCGGCCTGATCTTCGCTCATGTCGCAATAAATTACCTGTTCCGTTTTAGGTGGTAATTCTGCCGCCACTTGCTCTTTTGTTCTACGGAGTACAAAAGGCTTGATAATCGATTGGAGTTTACGCGCTTTTTCTTCGTCCTTTTTCTTTTCTATCGCCTGCACATATTCTTCGTAGAAAAATGCTTGCGTACCTAATAAACCAGGATTTAAAAAAGTTAATTGCGACCATAAATCACTCACTGAATTTTCAACAGGTGTACCGCTCAGAATCAATTTATGTTTCGATTTTAAGCTTCTAACGGCTTTGAACGATTTTGATGCCGGGTTTTTAATATTCTGACTCTCATCGAGAATAATGTAATTGAAATAAAAGTTTTTCAATTCATCAACATCCACTCTGGTTACCCCGTAAGTGGTAATGATAATATCGTAATTGGCAAAATTGGCAACATCTTTATTTCGGTTGGTGCCTGTATGTGCCAGTATTTTAAGTTTTGGCGTGAATTTTTTAGCCTCTGTTAACCAGTTGTAAATTAAAGAGGTAGGCATGATGATGAGGGAGGTCGTTTGTGTTTCAAGCAATTGATCATCTTCCTTCACCTTTTGCAGCATGGCCAACGTTTGGATGGTTTTACCCAAACCCATGTCGTCTGCTAAACAACCACCGAAATTGTATTCGCGTAAAAAGCTGAACCAGTTATAACCGGCTTTCTGGTAATCGCGTAAACTGCCTTTAAAATGAACAGGCATTTGCGTATCGGCAATATCTTCAAAGTCTGACAGGCGTTGGAGTTTGCGCTCGAGGGTTACGTTAGCTAAACTATCTTCGGCCAAATCGTTAATTAAACCAATATGATGTTTCTTTAATTTTAGCGTTTTTCCGGCTTCTGCCAAACTGAACAAACTACCGTATTGCGTAAACCATTTATCGGGAATAATGGCCACTTCGCCATCGGGCAATAAAAACTCACGCTTTTTATGTAGAATATGCTGTTTTAAAGAGAGGAAAGGGATCTGGTATTTTCCAAACCATACTACGGCATGGATATCGAACCAATCGTTTCCCTCTTTAACTTCAAGATCTATTTTGCTGGCGCCGAGTACGAATTTTTTCTGCCCTGTGGCCTGTTCAATTTCGAAACCCGATGCTTCTAAGATCTCAATGTGTTCGTTTACCCAATTAATAGCGCCATAGCTCGGATTTTCTTCGGCAGAGGCTACTTCCAGATTACTGAATAAGGAACTCGTTTTTTTAAGCCCTAAGGAGAGCAGTAGGTTAAACTGTTTTTTCTCCCATTCTGCCGAACGTTTGATGCGGTGAAAAATATAGTTATCGGCTGTTTTTTCTAAACGTACGGTTACTTTATGTGCATTCTCCACAGGGAAAGTATATTCGCCATATTTAAAGTACAACTGAATCTGAGAAAGTCCGCCATCCACATACAAAACTTTAATTACTGGTATAGCTTCAAATTGTTCAGTCCTGATTTCGAAACCTTCGGCATACACATGGTGTTTCTCGATTAAAGGGGCAACAAATTTTTCGAAATAAGTGGCTTCAGTTGTTTTAGGTATGGCAATAAAGCGCTTATTTAAAAAAGGTTGCAGTTTTTTTCCTTCAATATCCTGATCAAAAAAGTACAATACATCGTTAAGCAATAACCACGCAGGTTTGTTGCTGATGATCTGTGCTTCTTTAAACATAAATTCGATGCGGAGATTCTGATATTTGATGGTGGGAAAATAACGTGTTTCAGTTTCATTCCTGCGGAAATGAAAAAGAATAGATGCGGGCTCATCAGCCAGTTCGATTTTACGTTCTACCGGCCAGCCATCTTTGTCCATTACATAAAGCTCGTTTTTAACCTTTAAAAGCTCTAAAGCTTCAGCAAGTTTCTTCTCGATTTTAGGGCGAACATTTTCGTAAAATTTATTGTCGAAAATTTTAGTGAAAAACTCAGTTGGCCTGATTAATTTTTTATAATATTTTTTAATTAGCGAATCTTGTTCAATGTCATCTAAAATTTTGATCAGTTTATAATCAATATCGCTTAAACAGGCATTAAATTCTTCTGCTGTATGTGTAAAAACCCGTTGATAAGTAAAAGAAAAATCCCCCTGTGGGTTGAGTTGAACCACGTGAGGTTCAATTAAATAGCCCAAGTACTCATGTTTGCACAAAGAGTACACCACTTTACAGGCTTTAGAACTATCGACACGTAACATTGATGGAGATAAAATTTTTTTCTAAGCTAAGCGCTTAAAAAACTTTAAACTTACAATATTTTGAGGTTACATCAAAAAGAATGTAGCGGTTTTGAGATAAAAATTATCAGTTTTTTATCGAAGTTTAAAAAAACGGTTAATTGATTGGATTCGTTGGAAACGAGCATGAGCGAATCAGACTATAAAAAAAGGCACCCTGAAAATCAGAATGCCTTAAAAACTTGTTAATTATTTCTTACTTCCAGCCACCGCCTAATGCACGGTATAGATTTACTACCGACTGTAGTTTTTGTAATCGATCATTAATTCCACTTAATTGAGCGGTTAACAAACTTTGTTCTGAAGTTAACACATCAGTGTAGTTTGTTGCTGAACTGTAACGCAACAATTCTTTGGTGAAATCTACCGCTTTGGTTAAAGAGGCAATTTGTTTTGCCCTTGTTTCTTCTTTTTCTGAAGCCGTTTGATAAGCGTACAAAGCATTCGATACTTCCTGTCCGCCGGTTAACAGTGTTTGTTGAAAGTTGTAGAAAGCAATTTGCT
Organism: Pedobacter sp. W3I1; assembly: GCF_030816015.1. Lineage (NCBI taxonomy): Bacteria > Pseudomonadati > Bacteroidota > Sphingobacteriia > Sphingobacteriales > Sphingobacteriaceae > Pedobacter > Pedobacter sp. W3I1. Next base: position 6,309,511 of record NZ_JAUSXN010000001.1, on the reverse strand, counting down.
GATTCGCTTCAGCTGTTTTTAAACGAGCCTTGTTTGCTCCTTTTGCAAAAATGGGCTGCGTTAAACCACCCACCAGATTATAGAAGATAGATTTGCTGAAAAAATCCTGTAATTGTAAGCTTGATAAGCCCCCTGCTGCGGTAATGGTTAAAGCAGGATAAAAGTAAGCTTTAGCCACGTTTGTGTTTTCGAAAGCTGATCTGAAACCAAATTCAGCAGCTATCACATCCGGACGGTTTTTTAACAATTGTGCAGAAACGCCGGTTTGTAAATTAGCATAAGGGGTCTGCTGATCTAATGTAGTGCGGTTAATCGCATTTGGCGCTTTAGCAACCAAGACACTTAGCGCATTTTCAGCTTCTTTAATGCTTCTTTTTAAATCGGGCAGGGTTACCTGAGCTGCGTATAAATTAGCTTCACTCTGTACAACCGCCGCGCCATTAACTACAGCGCCTTGTTTTAAGGCTTTCATGGTTTCTACATCCTGCGTTCTTACTTTAATGGTTTGCTCGGTAATCGCCAATTGTTTGTCAAGTGCCAATAAAGTGTAATAATTGTTGGCAATAGTGGCAATTAACTGCGTTTGAACAGCTCGTTTTGCTGCATCACTTTGTAGTAAAGTAGCATAAGCGCCACGTTTTGCACTGCTTAATTTCCCCCAAATGTCAGCCTCCCAACTGGTGCTCAATTGTGCTTTATAGGTTTGGGTTTCCAGGTTGATGTTAATGCCTGCCGGAAAATTCTGCGCTGCTGCAGAAGCTTTATTGTCGGTTACATTTACATCGGCCTGTAAGCTTGGCAATAATGCCCCACGGCTTTGAATTAAAGTGGCTTCTGCAATTTTAATGCGCTCAATCGCTTGTTTCAAGTCTAAATTTTCATTTATCCCCTGTTGGATCAGCGACTGTAAAGTGGTATCTGAGAACAACGTTTTCCATTGCAGGTCCGCAATAGTGGTTGTGTCTGTTGTATTATGATCACGGTATAAACCTTCGCTCTTTAGCTGTGGGCGCTCGTATTTTTTAGTTACGCAGGCGCTTAAGCTGAGGATGGCTAAACCGATTAAAATGGAATGCTTATATCTAAATTTCATGATTTTAAAATTAATGTGGACGGTTAACCGCTAGCTCATACTCTTCTTCTGTTTGTTCGCGATCAATGCCTTCCTCAAAAGGAGAATTGTTACTTATTTTTTCCTGTAAGGTTTGGAAAACAATGAACAAGGCTGGGATTACAAACACGCCAAATATAGTACCGATTAACATACCGCCTACAGCTCCTGTACCAATTGAGGTATTACCTGCTGCACCAACACCTGATGACAACATTAAAGGCAATAAACCCAGAATAAAAGCAAAAGAGGTCATCAAAATCGGGCGTAAACGGGCTGTTGCACCATCAATAGCCGCGTTAACAATACTCATTCCCTTTCGTCGCCTGTCTACCGCATACTCTACAATTAAAATGGCATTCTTTGCAAGTAGTCCCACAAGCATGATCAGAGTGATTTGCGTATAAATGTTATTGTCTACGCCAAATATCTTATCAAAAATAAATACACCGGCCAAACCGATTGGCAATGAAAATAAAACCGCCAATGGCAAGATATAACTTTCGTACTGCGCCGAAAGGAGGAAGTACACAAATATTACGCAAAGCAGGAAGATAAAAATTGTCTGGCTGCCGCTGCTTACTTCTTCACGCGATAAACCCGAGAACTCATATCCATAACCTGCTGGAAGATGGATTGCCGCTTCTTCCTGAATGGCCTTAATGGCATCACCTGAACTAAAGCCTGCATTAGGGTTACCTGTAACGGCAATCGAGGTATATAAGTTAAAGCGTGAAATAGCCTGTGGTCCGTAAACTTTTTCTAAAGTGATAAACTCAGAAATAGGAGCCATTGTACCGCTCGAATTACGTACGTAAATGCTGGTTAAACTTTGTTGGTTGGCCCGGTACTTAGCATCTGCCTGGTACATTACCCGGTACTGTTTACCAAATTTATTAAAGTTTGAGGCATAAACACCACCATAATAACCCTGTAAAACACCCAATACATCGCTAACCGTTAAGCCTGCTTGTTTAACTTTTGCCACATTTACATCAATCTGATATTGTGGGAAATTCGGATTAAACGAGGTTGACGCATATTGAATTTCCGGACGTTTACTCAAGGCTCCTAAAAATGCATTACCTACTTCGTTGAATTTTTTGATATCGCCGCCGGTTTTATCCTGTAACTGGAATTCGAAACCACCACCGGTACCAAAACCCTGAATGGTTGGTGGAGCAAAGAAAATTACTTTTGCCCCCTTTATACCGGCTGCTTTAGCAAATAATTCGCCAATAATGGCTTTAACATCGCGTTTGCGTTGATCCCATGGTTTAAGCCTTGCGATAACCATACCATAAGAACTACCTGAACCACTGATTAAGCTTCGGCCAACAACCCTGAATGTAGCCTCTACTTCTGGTACCTTACTTACAATATCATTAATTTTTACAATAATTTTATCGGTTTCTTCCTGTGAGGTTGAAGGAGGCAATGAAATATCAGAGAAAACTGTTCCTAAATCCTCGTTTGGTACGAAACCTTTAGGCGTAGTATTCATAATCCATACCAGCACCACTGCGAAAATAGCAATTCCTAAACCTGCAAGCCATCTTTTTTTACCCAGGAAGCCTACAGAACGTTTATATTTTTGCGTAAAGGCATCAAATGAAGTATTGAAAGCGGTATAAAAACGTTGTAAGAAATTTTTGCTTTTTTCGTGATCTTCTGCGTGTGGTTTTAAGAACATCGCACACAATGCCGGACTTAAGGTTAAGGCGTTGATGGCCGATAAAATAATCGCAATAGCAAGTGTTAAACCAAATTGTTTATAAAATACACCCGACGAACCCTGGATAAAACTTACCGGGATAAATACCGCCGCCATTACCAGTGTAATTGAAATAATCGCACCACTAATATCATCCATTGCATCTTTCGTCGCCTTTTTAGGGTCTTTGTAACCGGCATCGAGCTTCGCATGCACCGCCTCAACCACTACAATGGCATCATCTACCACGATACCGATGGCCAGTACCAATGCAAATAAGGTTAACAGGTTAATGGTAAAGCCGAACAAACTCAGGAAGAAGAAGGTACCTATAATAGCTACAGGAACACTGATTGCAGGGATTAAAGTTGAACGGAAATCCTGCAAGAAGATAAATACCACCAGGAACACTAAAATGAATGCTTCTATTAAGGTGTGAATTACCTTTTCGATTGAGGCATCCAGGAAGTTATTTACGTTAACAACCGTTTCGTAATGAACACCTTTAGGGAAAGAAGTTGCCGCTTTATCTAAAGTTTTGATTGAGTTTTCAATTACTTCTTTCGCATTCGAGCCCGCTGTTTGACTAATGGCGATACCTAAGGCGGGTTTACCATTAAACTTTACATAACTGGCATAACTTTGTGCGCCAAGTTCTATCCTGGCCACATCTTTTAAACGAAGGATCTGCCCGTTTGCATCCGCTTTAATAATGATGTTGCTAAACTCGGTTTCCGTTTTTAAGCGGCCACTGTATTTTAACGTGTATTGAAAAGCCTGATTTCCCTGTTCACCGAACTGCCCTGGGGCAGCTTCGATGTTTTGCTCAGCAAGGGCTATGCTTACATCGTTTGGTACTAACCCATAAACGGCCATTACTTCTGGCTTAAGCCAGATCCGCATGGTATAATCTAAGGTACCAAATGCACTTGCATCACCCACACCGCTAATCCTTTTAATTTCGGGGATGATGTTAATGTTGGCATAATTCTGTAAAAACTTCTGGTCGTATGATGGATCATCACTGTAAATGGCGAAAATAAGCAAATTACTCGCTTGTCTTTTTGCGGTGATTACACCCGATCTGGTTACCTCTGCTGGCAATAAACTGGTTGCCCTGGCTACACGGTTCTGCACATTAACTGCTGCTAAATCGGCATTTGTACCTAATTTAAAGTTGACTGTAATGGTTGCACTACCATCATTACTGGCACTAGAAGTCATGTAGGTCATGTCTTCTACACCATTTATCTGCTCTTCCAGCGGTACAACAACACTACTCATTACCACATCGGCATTTGCCCCCTGGTACGAAGCCGATACCTGAACGGTTGGCGGTGCAATTTCGGGATATTGCGAGATGGGTAAAGTTACGAGGCCTAATACACCTAATATTACAATTATAATGGATATAACTGTTGATAAAACGGGCCTGTCTATAAATTTCTTAAACATAATTAATATGGATTACACTGCTATAGTGTGATTGCACTGACTATATTGTTATTTTTTTATTTCAGCATAAACTGAATCGGTATTTTTTACCTCAGGTTTAATTTTAGTCCCGTCTTTTAAAGATTGAAAGCCTTCTAAAATAACTTTATCACCTGCTTTAAGCCCTTTGGTAACCACGTAAAAATTATCCTTGGCCAATTCCATCACCTCAATTTGAGTATTAATCACCTTAGCCGAATCGCCTAAAATGTAAACAAACTTCTTGCCCTGTAAATCAATCGTCGATTTTTGAGGGACTAGAATTGCATTCTCAACGTGCTGAGGAATTCTAACGGATGCACTTGCACCATTTTTTAATAAGAAAGTCGGATTTGGAAATGTTGCCCTTAAACTTGCCGAACCAGTGCTGGTGTTAATTTGTCCGTTGATTGATTCGATCTTACCGTTCTGCGCATAGATTGTTCCATCGGCAAGAACCAAACTCACCGCAGGAATGTTTTTCATTTGTTGCGCAAGCGTATTCCCTTTATACGTATTAGAAAAATCTAAAAGCTGTTTCTCGTTTAACGAAAAGTATGCATAAACTTTAGAGGTGTTAGAAACAGTAGTTAATGGCTGTGTGCTGCTGCTGCTCACCAAACTTCCATTTCTGAAAGGGATACTGCCAACTACACCATCAACAGGGCTGGTAATCGAAGTATAACCTAAATTAACCTGTGCATTTGCCAGTTCTGCTTTTGCTTGTGCCAATGCAGCTTTTCTGCTTTGAAGTGTTAGCAATGCTGCATCCAGATCATATTTGCTAATAATATCTTTCTCTACCAAAGGTTTGGTTTTGTTTACCGTTAGCTGAGCAGCGTTTACATCAGCTTCTGCACTGCTAATTGCGGCTCTTGCTGTTCTAACTTGTTGCTGGTACTGTGGTGCATTAATGGTGAAAAGTAACTGACCTTTCTTAACTACCGCACCTTCATCTACCAATATTTTTTCGATAAAGCCATCAACTTTCGGACGGATATCGATGTTTTGAATCCCTTCAATTGTTGCCGGATAATCAGAATTTAAGGTTGTATTTTGTGTGGTTACTGTAAAAACAGGGTAAGCTTGTGGACCAGCTGCTGCTGCAGCGGCAGCTTTTTTAGCTGCATCGTTATTTCCGCAGGATGCCAAAAGCATACCAATGCTCATGCTAAAAAAGAGAGTTGTTACTTTTCTCATGGGTATTTTTGTGTATTTAAATTTAAATTCCGGAATTAAGGGCGTTATCGAAATATAGGACTTCGATTTTCGCCGATCAGTGCCCAAAAATAGAGCCTAAAAAAAAATAATTCTGTCCAAATTCTGTCATTTAATCAATCGATTGATTTATTTTTTAATTGAAAACGTATCGGACTTGCTTTAAACTACTCTTATAGATGGTGTTGTCGTATTTTTTTTCATAAAAAACAGTGTGTAAATATCTTGCGACAGATGTTAAAAGCTGTTAATTTAAAGGAAATATACGATTTTTTCAAAATAAATGTTGAGTATTTTGGCCAATAAAATGCATTGATGGTGTCTGTTTTACGCCATTCTTTATCCAGTTGCGTATACCGTCAATAAGACCACCAGATTTCACTATTGAATTGTAAAGAGTCAACAGATTTGGGCGCTACCCAATCCCCGGAAATGGGGAAAGGGTCAGGCTTTTCAGGGCTACGCTTCGCTCCGGTACCGATGAAGGATCGGTACTAAACCCTTACAATCCCTAGCGCAAAACACACCGCTTTAAAGACCTTCGCAGGTTCGAGAAGCCTTTGAGGTCTGGATACCCGTCGTGCTACTGCCAATTTTAAATAAACCCGATCGGAGGCGGTATTCCGATTTTTCATCGGAATTTAGCAAAGAGCGGGACTGAAAGCCCCGATGAAAAACTGTTTCTTGTTTTCTAAAAGAATAGAAATTTCAAAAAAAATCCGAACTCCATAACTGAATTCGTGATTTATACTTTTTTAAAAATCGAGGTGGTTTGAAAAAGAAGGTTATCCCACTTCCCCCTCAAAAACCAATTTGGCCGGGCCACATAAAAATACATTGGTAAATGCTTTACCATCGTAATCGAATTCTATTTTAATATCGCCACCCAAAACTTTAATGGCTGTTTTAATATGGCCGGTTTGTTCTTTGTGTTTTGCCATGGCCATGGCTACGGCTGTAACCCCGGTGCCACAGGCATAAGTTTCATCTTCAACACCACGCTCGTAGGTGCGTACAAATAAATGGTCGCCTTTATCTTCTACAAAATTTACATTTATCCCTTTTTCTGCATAAGTTGCATTGTAGCGAATATTTTTTCCTGCAGTAAAAACATCAAAGTCTTTTAAATCGTTTTTTAAAGCAACATAATGCGGCGAACCAGTATTCAATACATAAGCTTCACCGTCTTTGGTTATGGTCTCTACATCAATCATTTGCAAATCAACCCATTCTCCATTTTCTGAAATTCTGGCATAATGCGGACCATCTACTGCCAAAAAGTTTGTTTCGCGGTCGATAATTCCGAGCTGTTTGGCAAAGGCAACAATGCATCTGCCGCCATTTCCGCACATGCTGCCTAACTTGCCATCAGCGTTAAAATAATGCATCTCAAAATCATAATCCTCATGTTTGGTAATAAACATTAATCCATCGGCACCAATGCCAAATCTTCTATGGCACAGTTGTTCAACGAGTTGATTATCAATATTTTTTAACGGACTCATGGTGTGGTCTATTAAAATAAAATCATTGCCTGCGCCCTGGTATTTAAAGAAATTAATTTTCATGAAAGCTTCATTTTTTAATGCAATATTTGAGTTGCAAAAGGTAATCAGCAGTTTGTGTTTTTTAATTTAACATTTTTTAACACAAACTAAGTGCTTTGAGGATACAAATATCGTTTATATGGTATTAAATTTGAATAAACTTACAAAAGAAAATTTGAGCAGATAAAAATTGCCTGAGCATTCTGCTTAAATCAAAGTGAAAAATGCTCTTGCAAATAATAACATTTAACAAATGAATATTATAAGCTAACCAAACAATTAGCTAGCAAATCAGCTTATAATAAATCATGGCATTAAAAAAATAATATATAAACACATGAAAAAAATATTAGGAATTACCGTGTTGGCTGCTTTTATAGGTGGGGCAGCAGCAATTGGAGGTTACAAACTATTTGAACATAACCAAACAGGCAGTACAATTACTGAAAAACAGAACTTATACTTCGCCAATAATCCGCTTAAAGTATCATCAGCTGGGACAACAGATTTTACGCAGGCAGCAGCAGCAGTTGCACCTGGTGTTGTGCACATTAAAACTACATATGCGGCACAAAGTGGCGGTGGTAGAAGTTCTTCTCCGTTTGATATGATGGAAGATTTCTTCGGTGGCGGTGGCCGTCAAATGCAACGTCAGCCTAGAGCGGCATCCGGTTCTGGTGTCATTATCAGTCAGGATGGTTATATCGTAACCAATAACCACGTGGTAGAAAATGCAGAGAAAGTTGAGGTGGTTTTAACAGACAGACGTAAAGTTGAGGCAAAAGTAATTGGCCGCGATCCGAATACCGATTTAGCATTAATTAAAGTAAATGCAACTGGTTTACCTGTAGTGAAAATGGGTAACTCTGATAATGTGCAGGTTGGAGAATGGGTTTTAGCGGTTGGTTTCCCATTAGATTTAAATACTACAGTAACAGCTGGTATTGTAAGTGCAAAAAATCGTAGCATTGGTATTATTGGTCGCGAGCAACAAGGCAGTGAAATTACAGAAGAGGAATATCGCGAATACCAACGTACCGGTAAAAGACCAGATCGCCCGGCAAATACCAGTATTGAATCATTTATCCAAACCGATGCTGCCATTAACCCGGGTAATAGCGGTGGTGCTCTTGTAAACGCAAATGGCGAATTGGTAGGTATCAACTCGGCAATCGCATCGCAAAGCGGATATAATCAAGGTTATGGATTTGCAATTCCAGTTAACCTGGCCCGTAAAATTGTGGATGATTTTATGAAATATGGCTCAGTTAAACGTGGTTACATTGGTGTTAACTTTGTGCCGTTAAGTGGCGAAGATAAACCTGAAGGCATTAAAACCAATGAAATAAGTGGTTTATATGTGAATGATGTGGTTGCTGGTGGTGGTGCTGCTGCGGCAGGCATTAAATCGGGCGACGTAATCAAAAAAGTTGATGGAGTGGTGATCAACGATTCACCTGATCTTCAGGAAAGAGTTGGTCGTTTAAACCCAGGTGATAAAGTTAAGTTAACCGTGTTGAGAGATGGTGCACTTAAAGATTACACCGTAACGTTAAAAGGAGAAGCTAGTGTTGGTTTAACTGCGAAAAATGCAGCGAGCAAAGGTGCTGAGGTTTCGAAATTAGGTGCAACTTTTGCCCCTGCTACCCAGGCTCAGAAATCAAAATATGGCATTAATAGTGGTGTAGTGGTAACATCAGTTACTACTGGTAAGGCTTTTGATAATATTGGTGTTGAAAAAGGTTTAATCATTACTAAAGTGAATGGACAACCTGTAAATTCTGTAGCTGATGTACAAAAAGCATTGCCTTTAGGCAGAAACAACATGGTGAGTATTTCTGGTGTTGGCGAGCAAGGTTCATATAACTATAGCTTCCCTGCGCAGTAATTGATCTGATAAAAAATAGTTAAAGGTGTCCCGATGTAAAATCAGGACACCTTTTTTTAATCCTGATGAATTGGTTCATGACTGGCATGGCAAGCGTCAGCACATTCTTCGCAGGCAACAGCACATTGTCTGCAGTGTTCATGATCATGTTTGCTACATTCAGCAGCACAAAGCCTGCATATTTCTTCGCAAAGCAGTAAATATTGGTGGCCGATAATTGAATCTCTTTGCAACAATCTGGCCGCCTGAGTACAGATATCTGCACAATCCCTATCGAGTTTAATACAATCGATCATCATGTTGATGTCTTCTTCTTTTAAACAGGACGATGCACAATGCTCGCAAGCTAGCGCGCAATCTAGTAAAACCTGGATTAAATTATGGTTATTTCTTGTTTCCATATCGTTAAAGATTTTAGTTATAAATGTTTTGTTTATTAACAACCTGCTGGAATTTAAACTGTTTTAAAAAAATCGAATTGGTGACTGGTTGCATCGTCCGCAGCTAATTCAATGGTGTACGCCCCATAAACTATTAGGTTATATTTTTTAGCCACGAAG